>JAJZTU010000335.1 GCA_021848765.1 Bacillota bacterium | reverse complement strand
AATTTAGCCAGAATTTGTTTTAGAATTTTCTCCACTTTACTATTCCTCCAAAACGAATTTTTGTTTTTCCTAAACATGGAAGAAAGCCTTGGTGAATTATTGGTTTGAGTTTCAGTAGCTTCATTATATCACTAAAATCACCTGCCAACCAGTATCCATCCTTTGATACACTTACTTGTTTCCTTCTTGCTCAGGAAAATTCTACCTGTTTATATTATATCAGAACTAATGTTTGTGAGCAATTAAATAAATATGATGAAATTCACCTGCAAGCTCCGGGAAACCGCCTGGTTGATGATTAATTCTGATGTTCCTGGCTATTGGATTAAAGGATGCCCGATGATTTATGCAACAAAAGCAAGAAACCTCCTGGTGGGCAGGAGGTTTCCCTAATTTCCGGATATGGATTAATTTATAGCTCCAAGCCTTGGCAGCCGGGAAACTTTAAGCCTGAACAGAGTTTTTGAACTGTTTTACCCAGTCTTCGAAAATAGCGGTTTGCTGTTCCCGATTACGGCGCTGTAGTTCAATTAGGTCCTTCAGGGTGTTTTCTGCATGCTCTTGAACTTTAGAAAAAGTTTGTACTGTGGACAGCCAGTTGTCAAAGATTTTGTCGGTCATTTTTTACACCTCCTTTCGTTAATTATCACCTTCAAATAAGTCGGCCTGCAGGTTAACAATGTCTAGATAGGGGAAACCAATCCATTCTTTTGCCCAATCTTCAGCGTTTTCCCCCGGCTTGACCTGAGGTTCTTCGTTTGATTTGGTAGTCATGGACGCCTACCCCCTTTCGCTGTCATTCTTTAGGCTCTTCCAAGCCGACACCTGTATATAGTCTGAAAAACTGGTCCAACATTTTACGGTATTGTTCCATGGTGGAGGCACAACTCTGCAGGAAGAGCTCCCCTGCCTCAGTCAAAGCATATAACCGCTTGGCCGGTCCCTTAACTGCTGTTTCCCAGTGAGAAACCACCAGACCGTCTTTTTCCAACTGCCGGAGAGTACGGTAGACAGTTGCCTGGTCGATGGGAGCAAACCCGAAAAACATCAATTTCTGCATTAATTCATAGCCGTGGGCATTCCAGTGTTTTAACATCAACAGGAGGTAGGGAGAAAGCCAGGTCTTATCAGCTTTGACCGTGTTTTCTGAACCGGTGCCCGCAGTTTCAGTCTTATTGTCAGATGCCATAATATAACCTCCTTGGAATTATCTTCACCTATGTGCATTTTACACTTATGTGTGCTGCTTGTCAAGGGGAAATCTACCCGAAATGAATATCCCTTCCCATATTTTGATATTATATAGCGGGAGAACTAAACAGAAAGGGGAAATGAATATGGATAAATACGCCTGTACAGTATGTGGTTACGTCTACGATCCTGTAGAGGGGGATCAGGAACATGATATTGCCGCGGGGCTTCCCTTTGACGAGCTTCCGGACGATTGGACTTGTCCGGTTTGCGGAGTAGGTAAGGAGGAGTTTGAGAAAGTTATGGATTAACAAACTTTTTCGACTAAACCCATTGACATGGTATAAATTGATATGGTACTATCAATTCAGCGAATTTTGACATAACAACATAATTTTGGACTCTTATCCAGAGTGGTGGAGGGACTGGCCCTATGAAACCCGGCAACCGGCAGCCCGTTTGGGGCTGCAGAGGTGCTAATTCCTGCAGAACGTCAGGTTCTGGGAGATGAGAGGGGGTAACGGCTTAAAACAGCACCTCTTCTCAGGGGTGCTCTTATTTATGCTAATCAGGGCGTCAGCCCTAGATAATAACCAGAGAAAAATTAAGGAGGAATCTATCTATGACAGAAGCAAGAAAGCTTGGTTTTGACACCCTGGCCCTTCATGCCGGCCAGCAGCCAGACCCTACTACCGGTTCCAGGGCAGTGCCCATTTACCAGACCACCTCTTATGTTTTCAGAGACACTGAACATGCGGCCAATCTCTTTGCCTTGAAAGAGTTCGGCAACATTTACACCCGGATTATGAACCCCACCCAGGATGTTTTTGAGCAGCGTATTGCCGCACTGGAGGGCGGGGTAGGGGCCTTGGCCACCGCTTCCGGACAAGCTGCCATCACCTACTCCATCATCAACATTGCTGAATCAGGTGATGAAATTGTCTCTGCGGCCAGCTTGTATGGGGGAACCTATAACCTGTTTTCCACCACCCTTCCCAAGCTGGGGATTACCGTAAAATTCGTTGACCCGGCTGATCCGGAAAATTTCCGCAAAGCCATTACTCCCAAGACCAAAGCGCTCTATGCGGAGACCATCGGTAACCCCAAGATGGATATTCTGGATATTGAAGCAGTGGCAAAAATCGCTCATGAGAACGGACTGCCCCTGATTATCGACAATACCTTTGCCACCCCTTACCTCTGCCGCCCCATTGAGCACGGTGCAGACATAGTGGTGCACTCCTGCACTAAGTTCATCGGCGGTCACGGTACATCCATTGGTGGTATTATCGTAGATGGCGGAAAGTTTGACTGGACTAATGGCAAGTTTCCCGGCCTGACTGAGCCCGATCCCAGCTACCATGGGGTAAAGTACGTTGAAGCTTTGGGCCCTTTGGCTTACATCATTAAAGCCCGGGTTCAACTCCTCCGTGATACCGGCGCCTGCGTAAGCCCCTTTAATGTCTTCCTGTTCCTGCAAGGGGTAGAGACCCTGTCCCTGCGGATGGAGCGCCACACCTCCAACGCCTTGAAGGTAGCCCAATTCCTGCAGGGCAACCCCAATGTCACCTGGGTTAACTATCCCGGTTTGGAGGGCAATCCTCAAAATGCTAAAGCTAAAAAATACCTGCCCAAGGGTGCCGGTGCAATCTTTACCTTTGGCATCAAAGGAGGTCTGGAAGCGGGCAAGAAGTTCATTGACAGCCTGAAGCTGTTCTCCCTGTTGGCCAATGTGGGGGATGCCAAATCCCTGGTGATTCACCCTGCCAGTACCACCCATCAACAGCTTACTCCCGAGCAGCAACTGAGCACCGGGGTAACTGAAGATATGGTTAGGCTGTCCGTCGGTATCGAGGATGTGGAGGATATTATCGCTGACCTGGACCAGGCCTTAAAGGCCAGTCAAATATAACGGGGTACTTGCCCGTTTGTAGCTTGCCTTCCCCGGGATTGATTCCGGGCACCACTCTGGGGTCTACTCCGGGTGAGGCGGTTACCCTTCGGGCACTTACTGCGCTTCCGGGCAAATCATCTCCCCGGTCCCTGCTACGGCCAAACTTCTCATCCTGCATTCCGTCGGGTCACAGTGGCCTCCGCGACGGGACCCGGGTCGTGATTGGTTGCCGGAAGCTCCGTCATGTGCCCGCCGGGTAACCGCCCCACCCTCCGTATCTCA
>JAJZTU010000034.1:13410-18096 GCA_021848765.1 Bacillota bacterium | reverse complement strand
GGCTGTTCCCAGAGAGGCGCGGTAAAGCACCAGGCCATAGGCATCGGCCAGAATGCTGATGGCCTTCCGGCCCTCAATGGTATACTGGCTAATGATTTCCGCAACCTCCGGCCCTAAGGTTACTCCCAGTTTTAGGGCGGCATTGCGAACAATTTCCTGAATATCACCGGGTGTCAAAGGCTCGAAAAAGACCTCGGCACACCGTGAACGGATGGCTGAATTGATCTGGCTGGGATCCCGGGTGGTTGCACCGATAAGCACAAAGTCCGCAGGCGCACCTTCCTCAAAAACTTTTTTAATCCACTGGGGCACATTGGAATCCCCAGGGTCATAGTAGCTGGAATCAAACTGGACCTTCTTGTCCTCCAATACCTTGAGCAGCTTGTTCTGCAGTATGGGGTCCAGTTCTCCGATTTCGTCAATAAACAAAACACCCCCGTGGGCATCTGTTACCAAACCCAGCTTGGGCTCAGGGATTGCACTGTCGGCAAAGTCCCTGCGGGCTCCCTGGTAGATGGGGTCATGGACAGAACCCAGCAAGGGGTTAGTTACCTCCCGGTGGTCCCAGCGCAAAGTGGAGCCGTCCACTTCAACAAAAGGAGCATCAACCGCATAGGGAGCCCCTTTAACTTTTTTGGCGGCTTCCAGGGCCAGCCTGGCTGCTGTGGTCTTACCCACCCCGGGAGGTCCGTAGAGGATGATGTGCTGGGGAAAGGGGGAGGCCAACTTGGATACCAGGGCCTGGACAGCTCCTGCCTGTCCCACTATCTCCGTTAAATTTCCCGGGCGCAGGATCTCCATGGCCGACCGGGCCAACTGCTTGGATTCCAAGGCTTCCAGATGGGCCAGCTTTTTCAGGGTGTTCTCGTTCTCCGGACCGGAGTTTTCCTTCAGAACCTGCTGGCGGATTTCCCGCACATATTCGTCATGGCGTTCCTGCATCTTTTCAGCGATCTTGCGTTCCAGCTTGTCCTCAACTGTCCTGCGGGCAATCAGGTCGGCGATTTCATCATCCACCTCATCCAGGATTTCGGGAATTGCCTCCAACTCCGGAATTTTATCAATAGTAGGATCTTCAAAGGCAATTCGCTGGAGGGCTACAACCCTCTCTCCGAGAATGTCGGAGCGCATGTAGTTCAGGGCGTCCAGTTTCCCGGCTTTCATCACCAGGCGGTCAGAACCATAAAGGTTGGATAGAAGAGTGAAGAGAGCATGGACCTGTCTTTTCAACTGGTCCTCTGTCGAGTTGTCCTCTGTTCCTGCTTTGGGCTGGCCAGTGAACCGTTCAAGAAAGTATTTCATTAGTGGGCTTGCTCCTCTCTACTCTTCCGTTACTTGTACCTTAAAGGTGGTTTGGACATTGGGATGAAGTTTGGCATTTACCGGGTACACACCCAAGGATTTGATATTATCTTTTAGCTCAAGTTTTTTCTTATCGATAGTAATTTTATGCTGTTTGGCCAGCATGTCGGCAATGTCCTTATTCGTAATGGAACCAAATAACCTGCCCCCATCACCTGCTTTAGTGGGTATCTTTACGATCAGCTCTTTTAGCTTGTCGGCCAGCTGCCGGGCTTCATCTTCGATTTGCTTCAGCTTTCTCTCTTCTGCAGCTTTTTTCATGTCTAATTCCTTCATTTGCCCTTGAGTGGCCTCTACGGCTAACTTGCGGGGAAAGAGAAAATTCCGGGCATAGCCCTCGGCCACTTCCACCACAGCGCCCTTTTTGCCCAGATTTTTCACATCTTGCTGTAGAATAACTTTCAAGGAAATCCCTCCTTATAAAACTTTATTGGGTTTTGGCCTCCAGCCGCCGGAAGTTGACCACCGGGTCAAAAAGTCCGACAATGGTCAGCAGCGCTACGGAAATAATCCCGTTGAAAACCAGGAAAATCACCAGAACTATTTTTAAAAAACCGGGCATGGATATCCGGGACAGGTAATAAGAAAGCACAGCGAGCCCAAGCAAAAGGCTGAGAAAAAGGCTTACCAGTACCATGTTCTTGCCAAGAAGGTTTAGAACCCCGTTCTCTTCCCCGAAAAGCAGGAAAAACAGACCGGCAATCATTCCCCAAATCACATACCAGGGAAAGCGCCAGCTTCCAAAAGAAATATCCTCAGGGAGAGCCATCTGCCTGGATGTCATGTAACGGTAGGCAAACCTGTAATTTGCCAGGGCAGACAGGGTTGCCAGAATTATTGCCGTTCCCGGCACTAACTGCCACGCCAAAATGGAAGACTGCCGAAGCACTTGACGCATGCCCTCCTCGGAAAACCCCTCCGGAGATGTGCCCACCAGCCCGGCCTGCCTGTAGGAAGCAATCATTTCATCCAGATGTTTTTCCATGTTCCGCTGAACTTCGGACGCCTCTGTGGTAAAGTGCCCGTAGGTCGCCCCTAAAATCATCAGCTGCATAGTCACCGCTACAAATACACTAACCAGCATAGCCCGCCGGGCGGGAACCGCATTTTTATATAATAGCCCCATGACTAAAGCCAGGGACCCAATTTCCAACATTGCGATCAGGCCATTTAAGGGGTCAATGGCCAAGGATACCACAATTCCCGCTATCAGGATAGCCAGGGTCCCCTGGTATAATCCATATCTCCTGATCAGGTAAACGGTGGGCACAGCCCAGAACAGGGAAAAGATAATTCGCATCCCGGGAAACGAATTCCCGGTAAGGGCAAAGAGGCCGGTGAGCAGCCCGGCAGAAACCCAGGGTATCACCGACGAAATCCTAGCTGACATGCTGATTTTTCACCTCGTGTTTTCACATACTTTATAACTTCAAACAACGCCTGCGCAAACCTATCATGAGATAATTCGTCACTAAGCAGGTTTTTCCTGCTGAAGGTTTTTACAGGTTAACTTAGCTATACAGAGAGGGAGCAAAACGGTTTGCTCCCTCCATAGGTACAATTATTCGGCAGTAAAAGGCAGCAGAGCTACCATTCTGGCCCGTTTAATGGCCACGGTGAGCTGGCGCTGGTGCTTGGCGCAGTTGCCGGAAATCCGGCGGGGTAAGATCTTCCCGCGCTCGGTGACATATTTCTTTAATTTACCGCCATCTTTATAATCAATTGCTTCGACTTTGTCCACACAAAAGCTGCAAACGCGCTTTCTGGGACGACGTCCGCGATCTCGACGCATCCTGTTCCCTCCTAACCATTACCGGTGTTAAAATGGGATATCATCATCAGGGGGTAAATCCCCTCCACCAAAGGCTGCAGGCCCTGAACCAAACCCGCCGCCTGAATCCTTCGGACTCAAGAAACGGACAGTGTCGGCCACTACCTCGGTAATCCAGCGCCTCTGGCCATCCTGGCCATCAAAGGTACGAATCTGGAGCCGTCCATCCACTGCAGCCAGTTTGCCTTTACTCAGGTAGTTGGCACAGTTTTCGGCCTGGGTTCCCCAGACAACGATATTGATGAAATCAGCTTCCTTTTCGCCCTGCTGGTTTTTGAAAGGGCGGTCCACAGCAAGGGTAAAGCCGGCTACTGCCTTGCCATTTGGTGTGTAGCGCAGCTCGGGGTCTTTGGTAAGACGCCCAATCAGGACAATTCGGTTCAGCATAATTTACACCACCCTTTTACCCTCAGCCTACTGCTCGTTCCGGATAATCATGTGCCGGATTACTTCATCAGTAATTTTCATAACCCGGTCCAGTTCATGGGCTACAGCCGGGTTGCCATTAAAATAGCACAGCACATAATGACCTTCTTTCAAATCATCAATCTCATAAGCCAGTCTCCGCTTACCCCAGCGGTCCAGCTTGGAAATTTCTCCACCATTGGTTTCTACCAGGGTTTTGAACTTCTCCACAACCCCGTTTACGGCTTCCTCTTCCAAAGTAGGATTAATGATATACATCAACTCATAACCACGCACAACAATTCACCTCCTCCCCACGGACTAAGCGGCCCTATAACCAGTATAGAGCAGGGAAAATAGAGGCTTTTTAAGCCTCGATTAGGAATTATATCATACTGTGGGGAATAAATCAAGGATTAGACATTAAACAGAAATTAAGACATTATACAAGGTTTAGACATTAAACCTGAAGTAAATTACGTCCCCGTCCTGCACAATATAGTCCTTGCCTTCCAGGCGCATCAGGCCTTTTTCCTTGGCGGCGTTTTGGCTGCCACAGGCTACCAGGTCGGCATAGGCTGTAACTTCTGCCCTAATAAAACCCCGTTCAATATCGGTGTGGATTTTTCCGGCAGCCTGGGGGGCTTTAGTACCCTGTTTGATGGTCCAGGCCCGGACCTCCTGGACCCCGGCGGTAAAGTAGGTAATCAGGCCCAATAGCCTGTACCCTGCCCGGATAAGCTTGTCCAAACCCGACTCCTCCAGGCCCAGGTCCTCCAAAAAGGGGCCTTTTTCCTCTTCCGGCAGTTCGGCGATTTCCGCCTCGATTTTAGCACAGATGACTACTACTTCGGCATTTTCTTTAGCTGCGTATTCCCGCACTTCCTTGACCATTGGATTATCCTCTCCGGCGGTCAGGTCGTCTTCAGATACATTGGCAGCGTAAAGGACAGGCTTGGCGGTCATTATGTTGAAGGTTTTAACATATTCCCATTCCTCGGGGGTGTATTCCAAAGCCCTGGCTACTATCCCGGCTTCTAAGGCCTGCTGGACCTTTTCCAGGACGTTTAGTTCCTCCTGGACTTTTT
>JAJZTU010000034.1:0-13400 GCA_021848765.1 Bacillota bacterium | reverse complement strand
GGGTACGGTCAATACGGCGCTCCATGGTCTCCATGTCAGCCAGAATCAGTTCCATATTAACAGTCTCAATATCCCGGACCGGGCCGATGGAACCCTCCACATGGGTAATGTTTTCATCCTCAAAGCACCTGACCACATGGACAATGGCATCCACTTCCCGGATGTGGGAGAGGAACTTATTGCCCAGTCCCTCACCTTTACTGGCCCCGCGGACCAGTCCGGCGATGTCCACAAATTCCGTAGCGGTAGGCACCACCCGGTTCGGCTTGACCATTTCCGCAAGGGTATTCAGCCTGGGGTCGGGAACCTCTACCACTCCCACATTGGGGTCTATGGTACAGAAGGGGTAGTTGGCTGCCTCCGCCCCAGCCTGGGTGATAGCGTTAAAGAGGGTGGATTTTCCTACGTTTGGTAGCCCTACAATGCCCAGTTGCAACTGTCCATCTTCCTTTCTTATGCCGGCTAACTATGTCGCCGCACCGGCTCCGCAATTCGAGGTCGTGGTGTACTTAGCTTAAGCCAAGCTTTTTTATTATACCCTAATCAATCACTGGGCCGCAATACTAGGCGAATGCATATGTTTAAGCACTTCTTCCTCTATGCACCATCTTCAAATTCGTATTCTTTATCGAGTACACCCCATAAATCTTCATAATTGACGCTATTGATTAGTTCTTTAAGAATCATATTATCACCATCTATGGTTATAACCCCTCTAAATCAATCCCATTAAACCCCTTAGAAAACCACTCATAAACAGTCTTCACAATTGAAGTGCTCGGATAAGTCCTTTTATCCCATAATCCTTTATATCTCTCCACCGGCTGCATCATAACATCCAGCCCAATTCGCACAGGATTAAAAAGCTGTAGTTGAGCTCTTTTTTCTTTCCGTGAACCGGAAGCACAATTTATAGCTTCAGACAAGACCATATGCTTCCTGCAAGCAAATGGCCGGACTTCATAAATTAAGCAAACATCACCCTTAAGGAAAGGGCAGGGAAGTATCTTTTTCAAATACTCCTTACCGGCGATATTTAATCCCTTTTCGTCCAGTTCATACAACCTTTTAAATGAATATTCCGGATCATAGTTACTCCGCAAATAAGACAGCAACTCATTTTTCTGTTCTTCTGTGAAATCAGCCTTAATATACTGCCTTATATACTCAGCTTCAATGGCAGTAGAAAGCATTAACGAATAACAGCAATATGAACATCCCTTATTACACGGAATATAGCTTTTTATCTCATCAATATCATCCTGGAGGAGAGAGTATAATGTTTTAAGATATTCAATTGCTTTGCTTATTGAAATAGAACTGCTTCCATATGTATAGGTAATCTCAAATAATATCTGATGAACTTTTTCAAATCGGGCATTGCTTTTTGTAAGATTTACGATAACTTTTCTATTCTGATAATTCTTACCGAGAGAATAGTATTCGTTGTTTTTAGATTTACAGCACTTGCCAAAAGGCTCCCCACTTCGACAAGGACAATTCTCGTTATCTTTTGGTCTATAATTTGGCTTTATTCTATTCTCATCAGTCATTTGCATTTGCTTTCCCTCAGTTCTCAGTATCTATATCGTTTTTGGTAAGATACACAGGCTTAACTTTCCTGCAGGCAAATCTAAGTCTACTCTGACCATACTCCTTATAACTACTGCCTTCTAACATAGTGCAACTCCCCCCTCATTGCGCTAGTCCAGCGGGAAATTCGTCCGGTATTCGGCCTCCGCGCCAAGCAGCGCGTCGTCTGCCGAGAACTTGCGGTACGGTATCCGCATCGGTTTTCCGGCCTCATTTCCATAAACAATTTCTCCGCGGGAACCGTAGGCCTGAAAGGATAGGCCCAGGATGCGGTTGAGCCAGTCCATCCAGTTGGTCAGGTCATCAAGGGGGGAGAATTTAACGCGCTGGATGACCGCCGGGCTGGCAAAGTCAGAGGCGCCAACCAGCACCAGGTGGTCCATGGCCCTGGTTGCGGCCACATAGAAGAGCCTTTTTTTCTCGGCAATCAGTCGATCTCGCAACCGCCTTTTCATGATCCGTTTAACCAGAAGCGGCTTGGACTCCCAATCGTTGTCCGGGTTTGGCGCGATGATGCCAATTTCCGGCGTCTCCTGCCGGGTAATGCCCGTGTCGCTGACCGTCATGGCGAAAGGCACATGGCCGGCATGCAACACCTCTCGCTCGCCCAGATTGAAGCCTGCGCCCAGGTCCGGGACAAAGACCATGGGAAACTCCAGCCCCTTGGACTGGTGTACGGTCATGATCTGTACCGATCCACCCAGGCTGATGTCGATGTCAGCTTCCCCTTCTTCTTCAATATAGTCAATCCGGTTATTAAGCCATTCGGTGAAGTCCGCCAGATCGCTTCCTTCTTCAAGGCTCTTCATGCGGGCGTTGTCCAACAGCTTTTCCACATTGGATACCGCCTGCTCCCCCCGGGTTCCCCGGCAGAGACTCACGTAATAGCCGCCTTCCTGCAGGATCAGCCTTAAAAATTCCACCAGCGGAAGGCGACCGGCCATGCCAAGCCACCTTTCCAGGTTAGCGGCGGCATTTAACACCGACTCATAGTCCCTGGCGGAAAAGCTCTGCTTCGCCACGGCTTTGTTTGTGTCGGCGGCTGACATTAACTTGGCAAAGAGGCTGCGTTTTCCCGGCAATTTGGAAAGCAAAAAAATGCCTTCATCTGATAGATGGCCGGCCGGTGAGCGCAAAAAAGCGACCAGCGACAAATTGTCCGCCGGGTTGGTTAAAAACCGCAGCAGGTTGCCCAGGTCAACGATCTCCTGGCGCTGGAAAAAGCCGCGGCCCCGGACCACCGTAAAATCGATGCGGTTCAGACGCAGAGCTTCTTCATAGGTCTTGAGCATCGTCCTCCGGTTTAACAGGATGGCCACAGCCGGCCGGCCTTTTTGGGCGCACTCCCGGACCCGGCGGTATTTTTCCCCGTCCCCCAGGAATACCTCTTTGATTTTTTCCACTATCAACAGAGCTTCCTTGAGGTGGTGGCTGAGGTCGGCGGCCGTGGCCGGATTTTCGGGTGACTCCTCCGAATCATGCTCCGCTGCGGACGGTCCATCGGCAGCGCCGTTGTTACCGCTGTCGACCAGCAGGAGTTCCACGCTGCCCGCGCGCTTGTTGCCGGAACATGCCAGCTTTTGGGGCCTGGCGTCGTATTCTTCATAGACCTCCCGGGAGAGCAGGTCGTGAAAAAACACGTTGAAAAAATTGATGGGCGTTGCCGCGGAACGGAAATTATCGGCGAAAACAATTTCTCCGGCCCGCGGCGCCCTGTCGTCACCGATTTTTTCCCGGTACTCGGCTGTATAATCCTTCAGGCCTTCCAGGTTTAAGTCGAAGGGCTGCATGTCATGTCCACCGGCCCTGTTGGCATTTTGCAGTTCCTGCCTCACCCTGGAAAAGAGGCGGACATCGCCGCCCCGGAAGGAGTAGATGGCCTGTTTTTCATCGCCCACGATAAAAAGCTTTGGGTTAACGACGGTCTCGGTTTCATCCGCGGCGATCTTTTTGATAATCCGCCACTGGAGGTCATTGGTATCCTGGAACTCGTCCACCATGATAAAGAGAAAGCGTTCCCTGAGCTCATCCAGGATATGCCGGTGCTTCTCGGAGGCAAAAAGGTCGAGCACCTTGAGTTGAAGGTCCTGGAAGTCAAGGTAATTCTGCGCGGCTTTATCCACCTCGTAAGTATTTAAACAATAGCCGGCAATGCGCGCCAGTGCCTGCAGCAGTTCAAAGCCATATGCTTCATGGCTTTCAACGATGGTGAAGTCTTCGACGACAAAAGACTTCAACAGGTAGCGGAGAGTGACAAAAACCCCCTTCAGCGCTTCATAGGCCTCGCCGGACCAGGCTTTGGAAGGAGTAGACAGCCTGGTGTTTTTGATTATTTCATTTTTAAGCTCCGCTATCTTGTCGGCGTCTATGCTTTGGCGAACAGCCGGTTCGAGCTCGTCTTTTAACAGCGGTATCAGTTGCAGCAAAAGGTCCCTCCTGCGGCTTAAGGCAGAATTATCAAAGGAGATTTGATCCGCCAGCTCCCCCAGTTGCTGCCGGCAGGAGTCAAGCTCTCTGCTTTTATACAGTTTATAGGCCATCTCCCGCAGCATACAGTCGCGGTATTTTTCCAGGCGCTCCAGGTAATCCTGCCGGTCGAGCCTGACAAAATCGTCGAGCCATTGGCCCATATCCTCCCGTTTCTGGATAATTTCAAATATGGAACCGCTGATGGCCGCCCGCGTGAACTCCCCGCTCAGCAAATGGATGTCCCGGTTATGCTTATCGCTAGCCAGTTCCCTAAGGGAGCGATTGATGCTTTTGCGCAGAAATAATACTTTCTCCGTTTCGTCCAACACGCGGAAATATGGGTCGATACCGGCTTCAATGGGATATTCACGGAGCAGTGCGGCGCAAAAGGCGTGAAAGGTGCTGATATAATTGTTGAAAAAAGTATCCTTGAGTTTTTGAAAGTGCGGCTCGCCGGTTCGCTGCAGTTCCTTTTCAATGGCGACATAAATCCGCTCCTTCATCTCCACCGCCGCCTTGTCGGTGAAGGTAAGCACCAGCAAGCGGTCAAGGAAGCGCTTCTCCCGTGACAAGATCTTGATAATCCTGCGTGTAAGCACCTCGGTCTTCCCGGTGCCGGCGCCCGCGGTTACCGCCAGATTCCGCCGGTAATCGGTAGCCAAGTGCTGGTGAAGGGTGGGATAGAAAATGGCAGCCATTTATGTTTCTCCTCACTGTTATAATGTTTTCGCTAAAAAATATCCTTGACAAGATTGAGTTTCTCCCCGTTGAAGGCATCGCCGGCGACACGGTTCCTAAGTTTTTCCAGGCGCAGTTGGTCTTTGCGGCAGAGCCTGCCAAAGGAACAATTGTGGCAGGTCTGTTCCGCGGCAGGGCACAAGGGCAGGTGAAACACGCCTTTTTGCATCAGCCGGTACAGCCGCAGGATGTGGCTTTTGCACTTTTCCAGGGCTTGCGCGAAGTCTTCCCGCCCCAGAAAGCCTTCACGCTGTCCGGAAAACACGGGCCGGTCAGGGGAGGCGCTGGTCTGCCGCGCCGATCTGATGTCGCTGACGGCAAAGTATCCGCCGCGCCTGACGGTCTTCGCTGTCTTCACCTGGTACAACCCGGCGCCGGCCACCGACAGATTCATGTGTTTTTGGACCACATCATCCATGCAAAACAATACGGCCAGGGGCAGGTCGAAGCGCAGCCCTCTGCGGATTTTACCCGGGTCTCCGGTACCGGCGCTGGTGTACAAAAAAGGGAGAAGAGAACCGGTCGTTCCGGCCAGGTCCACCCGGTCTGTTTCCACCCGGACCACCAGTTCGTCGCTTAGTTTCACCGCGCCCGCCATACCGGCCAAATAAGGGGACAAAAAATCGGGGCCGTTTTTTTCATGTTCAAGAAAGGCGCAGAAAAGCCCCCGCCGCCGCTCTGTCTGCTTGTCCAAACCGGCGGTGAGACCGTTGATGAAACGGAGGTGAAAGGCATCGACGCCCTCCTGCTCCTGTTCTTTAAGATGCCGTTCAACAAGTTCTAGAAAGAGGAGCGGGGCATCATCGGGCACGCCTTTGGCCGCACAGGCCATGGCCGTATATTCTTTAAGAATGGAGCGGACCAGGACTCCCGCCTCCGTGGTATCCGGGTCGAAGTCCGGCCCCTCTTTCAGACGCATGATGTCATCAAAGAAAAAACGCAGGGGGCAGGCGGCGTAACGTTCCAGTACGGCGGGGGTAAAGGTGATGTTCCTGACCTCTTCCGCAAGCAGCGCCAAAGAAAACGCGGCAGAGGAGGAAGGGGACGGCTCCCGGCCAAAGAGGCCGTCAAACTCAGAAAACCATGCCGCGTTTAGGGTTAACCCGTCAAAACGCAGTATCTCCGCGATGTTCCGGAAGAACGCCTCGTCCTCGTTCTTCAGCTCTTTTAAGAGAGGCCGGACCTTGTCGTAATGGTTGTCGACATTTTTCCCGATCAACAACAGTTTTTCCCGCCGACTGTAAAGCTTGTCCCCGCCGGCATCCGTCTCTGGTCCTTCAGTACCCGGAAGTTCTGCCGGAACGCGCTTTTCTATCTCCCTGATAAAAGGCGACGGCGGCAGCCTCCTGCCGTTATCGGAGAGCGGATGGCTTAAAAAAAGCGCACAGGCCGTGGAACGGACCAGATCGAAAAGACGGCTGCGTCCATGGTCCACGCTGGTATAGGCCTGGCCGAGGCCCAATCCTTCTTTTTTGGGTTGCAGAAAATTAAACGCCTCTGCCGCGGGAAATTCCCCGTCCACCATCCCGCAAAGAAAGGTGTAACCCCATTTTTCATATTGTCCCCGGTTGACCGGCTGGATGACAACTGCTGCGTATTCTTTCCTGTCCAGGGAAGCCTCTCCCATCAGGCGCGAAAAAATCCGCGCCAGTTCAGCCAGGTTAAACTTTGTCGCCGGTGATTGCCCCGCTGCGTTCAAGGATGAAACCATTTCCGCCAGGAGCTGATCGATCCGGCCAAGGACCGCCCGCTCCCTTTCCCGGACTTTCAGTTCCGGGGAGGTGTCTCCTGCAAACCCGATATTTTCCGCAACATGAAAGTTTTCCAGCATTCCCTGCAGCGCTTCTTTAAATTCTGCGCCGCTCATCCTTGCCTGCCAGGCTGACAGTGTTTTTTCCGCCCGCCCCAGCAGGTAAAACTGGACCAAGCATTGGCACAGTTGGTCTTCCATTTCCTCATTGCTTTTCCGGCCGGCCCCGTCCATGTAGCGCTTGACAACCTCAAGCAGCGGAATGCCGGGAACGGGCTTTACTGTCCGGTAAGCCTCCTGGCGAATATTTCTCACATAATGAAAGTCGAGTCGGCGGCTACCCGGCTTGATCAGCGCGTTCAGCCTTTCCCGGCTTAACAGTTCGACACCGCCGGCTTCTTGGTATTTCACCAGGTCCGAAGGTCTTACTTGGTCGCTAAAACTGATATACGGGGAGGAAAGTATCTTTTCCCGCAACGGGTACGGGTTGGGGCTGACACCCTGGTTCACCAGGTGCAGGATTACGGCCGCCAGCGGGAACCGCAAGAGGGGATCACCTTGCTCCAGAGAAAAAGCAAGGGCGTACTCGGGGAAGACCTCCTCGATAATTGAACCGTAAAGGTGATACGCAGGCGCGACTACCCGGATATCGCTTAAGGCGACGCCAGCCTCAGCCAACATCCTGATTTGCCGGGCGATGGAAACGATCTCCTGAAAGCGGCTGTTTTCCCGGGAGACGGTGACTTTTCCCCGCGACTCCGCCGTCTCGACGCCCGGATTCGCTTCCGGTCCTGGCGCGCCTGTTTTTTTCATGCTTACAGACGAATCCGGCTTGAAAAGATCCCTCGACAGGGCCACGAAAAAATCCTGTCGCTGAAGCGGCAGGATTTTATGTTCCACCGCCAGGTGTTTTGAGCGTTCCAGCAGGGCGGCAATGCTCTTCCGGATACGCATGGCCTGCTCTGATGCAGCGGCCTCCGTGCAAAAGAGCAAGCTTGCCCGGGAGATATATTTAAACACGGTGAAGACAAATGCTTCCTCCAGCGGACTGAGATAATCAAATCCCAAAAAGATGACGCCCTCGTTTTCCCGGATGCCAAGATGACGGTGAATGTTGTCCTCTCCCGTGTGGCGAAGGAACTCTGCCAGCCCGCTTCTCAGGTCAAAGCCATAGTTTGGAAGCCTTTTCTCATACTCGCTGTATATTTTAATGAGGTCCTTTTCCTTAGAAGAAAGGCGGCCCGCCTTCAACCCAGCAATGGCCTCCTCCAGATTCAGAAGGGATGTTTTACGGAAATTGCAGATTAAATCAGCAAGCGTACGGAGATAACTTTGCTTAAATTTTTCCATTTTCAGGTAGGCAGCGGGGCTGTCGGCCATGATTGAACCGAGGATCGATTCCGTCACATGCGGTGAAATGAGCCCCTCCCCCCCGCGGCTTTGGATATATCGGGCGATGAGTTCCGGTATGGTAACGATAGCGCCTATGTTTACATAGGCAAAAGCTTGGGCGACATTTCCTTTGTCCTCATGCTCAGGTATGATTACAATAGAAGGTTCCGTACCCATCCAGCTGTTTTTGTGTTCATGAAACTCATGCCAGGCTCCTGACTGGCAAACAGTGATGCGTGCCATAGTTTTCCTCCGTTATGATTGTTGTGCCAACCAGTTCTAATTATATCATATCGTTACCTGTTGTAAAACCAGACACCAACTGCCCTTGGATTGGCTAACTGTACGGCAATGTATGAAACAATATTATCCAAATCTTGATGCGCAAGTTCTGAAACAATCAATTTATACATTGTATTTCTCTCTTATGCTTTTTAAAGAAGCGTCCCCGTCAAGCACTTTTCCTTCCTTCAATTGTTCCTCGGCTACAAGAAGTTTGCTATATACATCAAGCATAAACATCTTTTCTTCATACATTTTCATGCTCATGATAACCATATCGCCATAACCGTTCTTTGTTACAAAAATCGGCTCATCGGACGCATGACACATTTGAGAAATCTTACTTGTGTTTTTCATATCTCGAATTGGAATAATCTGAGGCATAACATTCAGCTCCTTTCTGTGGCCTTATTGTACCATAATTATGCTCTTTCATCAATCATTTTATTCATTGGTTCAACAAACGCTAAAAATTAATGAGTCCTTTCATCATAACGTAGGTTTGATTCCACTGCACAAACACAAAAATAATACTCAACTAACCCCTGATAATTTCATGCAATAACCATTTTAAGGAAATGTTCAGGGTTGACAAATAAATTTAAGACATTTATTCGTTCGTAATGCACGTGATTTTGCTTGCTTCCTTGGGCTTTTTACCAGTTTTAGCCAAAAACGGGCACAGGTATCCCGTTTGCCGGGATATTGGAAGCTTTTGGCTTGTAACCTCCTTGCAGATATTTGATAAGCCGCTTGATATTTTGTGCTGTCACTTTCAAGCCGCATACTACCGTGCTTTTGGCTTTTCCCCGGACATCAAGCTTATCGTAACTGAATTCGACTTTCTCTGGTTGACCGTTAAAGACTGCCTGCTTTATCGTGAGTCTGTCCAGGCCGTCGTAGGAAAAATCAATTTTGTTGCCGTGCCGGTCAACGGTATTATAGCAGGGTATAGAGGCTAGCACCGCATCTTGGGTAGATAGGTTTCCCTCACGGTTACATTAAACCGGACCTCACACACCAAGTTGCTCTAATCCTGACGCATGCCGGTTTTTGCCGTACCGAATGAGTTATCCGGTGACATGGCATTAAATGTCCATGTATTTGAATTATGCACCAAACTGGCGCGGGTATATAACTCCCTTGAGGTGCTAGTTCTTCTCCCGTCATAATCAGTTTGACTATGACCTTAGGATCTCGTCAACATAGTCTGCTCATTAATCTGCTTAGGGATTCTTTCTCTTTAGATAGTCGGATAGGGATTGCGGTGCAAGATTCTCAAATAACACAATTCAAGCTATAGTTCCAACAATGATAAATCTGAGCTTTTCCGTGATTGTTTTTATATCTGAGAATCTGGGTAGAAGGTCATCAGGAATATAATATACATTTACAGCTTTAGGATTGTTTCCCCTTGGGACTACAACAACATTACTTACCGAAATACCATTCACTTGAAAAGTACTGCTAACTTTCATCAAATAGGCTTCCCCTAAAGACGAGTTGGTCTGGTCAATGATTACCCCTGTGAAAATGTTATCTCCCTCAGGAGAATTAAAATCCCAAGGCTCAGAAACCACAATTTTAACATTCTCATTCGCTCTTAATTTCATAGCTTACTCTCCTATGGTTTTAATTTCTGTATATTAATGATATCTACTTGGACGGGGTCATCTGTCCAGTATTCTATCCCTTTCCCTTGTTGCCCAAAATCGGGTTTTACTCTTGATGGCCCAGAAATGTTTGGATTGTTCGTTATTTCAAATTCCATCCTATATTGAGGCTTTTGGGGTAGGGATAAACGATTTTGGGCATTAGTTGCTGATTTAATTTCTTGGTTAGTAAACCAGGTAGTTCCTTCTCGTCCTCCTCGTAAATAACCAGTTTCTTTAACTGCATTAACCTCTGCTTCACTCATCATTCTGTAAAGTCTAGGATTACCCGTCCCTTTACTGAAAACTTTACTCGTCTTCCCGATTCCTACTGGACCTTCGCCTGGTACCATAGGTACTCCAGTTGCATACATTACCATAGTACCTTCGAATAATTCATTTAGATTTCTTTTTATAGACTGTCCAATAAATTTTATGGTTTTATCAAGTTTTTTAACTTGAGCAGGAATTGAACTATACTCAGGCCCATATTTTTTGGATGCAGATACAGTATGACAGTTTAATGTACTAACCCTATATCCAGAATTACTCATCCCCTGAGTTACACTCTTTACCTGGGGTTTCGTTTGATTCCTTACAGCTAGTTGTGCTTTGGCTACAGTATTGCTTTTACTACTACTCTTCTTCCCATCCTTAGCAGTTGTCTTGGTAGGTTTATTAACTATTCTCTTGGAATAGTCACGACCTGCATTACCAGCATCATGGCCAGTTGGGTCTACCAGATTAACCGGGTTATATTCCGCATACGCATAAATATGTTCATCCCAACTCGGGCTTTTCGCATAGCTATCCTCAGAAATAAACCTCTGTATTTGCGGGTCATAGTACCTCGCCCGCAAATAGTAGTAGCCCGTCTCTTGGTCCAAGTACTCGCCGGCATAGCGGAAGGGGTTGTCCAACTTCTCCACTTCGTTACGCCACAGGCTAATGGTAGTCTTACCCGGTGTTAGCTGCAGCGGTTCCTGAATATCCTTGCCAAAGGGATCGTATCGGTAATCTTTCAGGATATCCCCTTTCTCATTAAGCAGGTGGGTTACGTCCCCATGCCCGTTAAACAGGTAGTAGTAAATATCATCGGCGGTATGTCGGGAAACAAGGTCCACCCCGAAGAAGTTTTTAGCCTTAAAAGCACCGGTACCATCTGTTTCAAAGATAACATTCTCCCCGTCATAAGTAAAGTCGGTTGCTTCATCATCTACTTCTTTTCTGGTGCGCAGGCCGTCTCCGTTGTAGGTGTACCGGACCGATTTGCCTTCATCTGTGGTTACCTCCCGGAGTGGTTAAATCCATCATACCGGAAAGTATTCCGGGATAATTCCTGTCGACTACCGCTGAAGTATATTCCCTGGGAAGCCCAAGTAGACTTTGGAAAAGGTACAGAAAAAGGCCAACGGGTTTTGGTCCCCGTTGGCCTGAAGTTTAGCTTTTTGGTTGTTTAATCCCCACTTGTTCTTCGTGTAGCGTCAGTCGTGGCAGTTGCGACAGGTCGCTTCGGACGGCAGTGACTCTTTTTTAGGTGTCTGAGGAAGTGTGTAAGATTTTTCACTGCAGAATTTTTGTTCGGTAGTAACTTTGGAAAAGTAAAGTTAGCTGGAAATAGGCATAGTAAAAGGTTTCTGCTTTGAAACCGACCACAAGTATTTTTTGTAGTCAGGCCTGTTACATTTTTGCAGTGTGAAAAGTGCCTAGAGATATTCTTGCTCAACCTTTGCGAAATCTTGAAACAAACGTCCCTCATCAACAAAAATTTTCTCTTTTTTCAACTTGTTAACCATGAGGATTAGGGCTTGTCTTAGGTTTTCAATAAGATATTTTCTTATCTCTAAAGGGCTTATACCTTCCCAGCGATTTCTGGGCACACCTATATCGATAGTAATATATCGTTCTTTGCGGTTTAACCTTAATTTCTGACAACCCTCGAAATCCCAATGCCAGATTTCACCGTCAACTCGTGCAATCGGTGCAAATTCGTTTATTACATCGGAATAGGGTTCTTTACAATATTTTTTTAATAATTTTCGAAGCTTAATTAAATGTAGTTGAACAGCCTCAGCGGCTTTGTTATCACCCATTTGTGAGCCAAAAGTTATGACTGCTTTATCTTCTGTACTCATACGTCACCTCTTTTTCTTTTTGACGGGTTGAGGTTTCCTACCTGCCTGTTTTCCAGCCCAACGTTCGCGATTTTGAGGGCCTGGTTTTTTCTCAACTAATTGCCGCTCTTTTTTAAGCATTTCTCTCCTTGCTCCTCGCTCAATAGCTATGACATCACCAATTTGCCTCTTGGTATAACGCTTTCTGGGGTTCTCATGCTTTGTAACACCCCATTTTTGCAGGTTTCCTTCTCCATCAACCTTCTTGTACAGGGTAGCTGGTCTATCATCGGCAACATTTCCATGAACCTTAGCTTTACCCGTCCCCATAGTATTGTTATTTTTTGAGAAGAATGCCCTAGTCGAGTCTTCAAAACCTTGGGCTCCTGCCCGAAGATGTCCTGTTCCGACCCCCGTGAGAACTACACCTTCCGCCATTGCAGGGACCCCAACAATCCCGGCACTTCCCGCTGAGCCGATTGTTACGGCCCCACCACCGGTAAACATACCCAGGCCTGCTCCGGTCTCTACGGCACCTTGTAACATTACCATGGTGCTACCTAGAATCCTTCCAGCTTGAAACGCTCTACTGCGCTCATCAGGATTTATACCAGCAAATTCCTTAATTATGGGTTGAGGGACACCAAATAAACCATCATTTCCGAACTGGTAACCTACACCGAGGGCAAACTCCCTTGCATCCTTGCCGAACTGATTTAACCAAGCGATTTCATGTCCGGTTGGATCTAAGTGATTAACCGGATTATATTCCGCATAAGCATAAATATGCTCATTCCAACTCGGACTCTTCGCATAGCTATCCTCAGAAATAAACCTCTGAATCTGCGGATCATAATACCTCGCCCGCAAATAGTAGTAGCCCGTCTCCTGGTCCAGGTACTCCCCAGCATAGCGGAAGGGGTTGTCCAGGTTCTCCACTTCATTTCGCCACAGGCTAATGGTTGTCTTACCTGGTGTTAGCTGCAGCGGTTCCGGAACATCTTTGCCGAATGGGTAGTACCGGTAATCCTTCAGGATATCCCCTTTCTCATTGAGCAGGTGGGTTACATCCCCGTGGCCATTGAACAGGTAATAGTAGATGTCATCGGCAGTCTGCCTGGAAACCAGGTCCAACCCAAAGAAGTTCTTGGCCTTAAATGCACCAATGCGATCTGTTTCAAAGATAACATCCTGCCCGTCATAAGTAAAGTCGCGCCAGTTCGGCGCGCATTTCAAATATATTGGAGGTTGTAGGTAGAAATGTAATTCCGACAACAGCCATATCACCGGATACCTCATTCCGTTGCGGCAGAAACCGGCATGCGTCAGATAGAAGCAATCTGGGGTGTGAGGTCCGGTTTAACGTAACCGTGAGGGGGACCTATCCCCTCAAGACGCGGTGCTAGCCTC
>JAJZTU010000033.1 GCA_021848765.1 Bacillota bacterium | reverse complement strand
AGCTTTTCCGCCCAGCGATAGCCATCACCTGTAGAACCCGTCCCAGGGGCGGAGAGCCCTCCGGTGGCCACAATCACCGAGGGTGCCTTTAACACTTCTCCCCTCTCCGGGGTTACCTCCAGGCCCTTCCCGGGCACGGCCTTCAGCCCTTGTACAGGGGTATCCAGGCACAGTTCAGCCCCGGAATCCCGCAAGTAGCGCATTAGGGCATTTACCACATCCCCGGCCTTATCCGACTGGGGAAACACCCGGTTTCCCCTCTCTACCTTGGTTGGGATCCCCAGTTGCTCAAAGAAGTCGATACAATCCCGGATGGAAAATGCCTGCAGGGCACCGAACAAGAACTTGGGATTAGCCGGAATGTTTTGCATCAGTTCTTCCCTGGAGCAATGGTTAGTGATATTGCAGCGGCCCTTGCCGGTAATTAAAATTTTCTTGCCCGGAGCATCCTTTTTTTCCAGGAGCAGCACCCGGGCGCCGTGGGAAGCCGCTGTTCCGGCCGCCAGCATGCCGGCGGCTCCGGCCCCGATGACTATGACGTCTGCATCCAATTTTGTGCCTCCTCTGCGATTATTACGACCGGTCGGATATCGAACCCTGCCAATAAAAGTCCGTGCTAAAGGAGCCACTTAAGCAGCCAAGGCGCTACAATGGCGGTGGCAATACCCATGAGGGCAATGGCGGCTCCGCTCATGGAACCCTCAGTTTCTCCCAGTTGCACTGCTCTCGAGGTTCCCCCTACATGAGCTGCCGCGCCGATACCGATCCCTGTGGCTACACGGTCTCTCACCCCAATGAACCTTAGGAACTCCGGACCTGCAACTCCTCCCAGGATACCGGTGACAGCCACGGCGAAGACCACCAGGGCTGTATTGCCTCCCAAATTTTGAGTTATCCCTGCCGCAATGGGAGCGGTGGTTGATTTGGCAGCCAGGGAAAAGGCTACCCGGGAGCTTGCCCCCATGAGCCGGGCAATGCCTACCGCTGATACCACCCCGGCCACTGACCCTGCCCCAATACTAACTAAAATGGCCCGGAGGTGTTTTTTCACAGCAGGCATTTGCTTGTACATGGGTACAGCCAGGGCAACGGTTGCCGGACCCATGAAAAAGGTAATCCCCTAAGCGCCCGGAAGGTAGCTGTTATAAGGAATCCCCCCGGCAAGCAATACCGCAACAATTACTACAGGCGCCAGGAGTAGCGGGTTAAAGATACTCCAGGGCTTGCGCATATATAGTTCTCTGGTCAGCCAAAAACAAACCAGGGTTAAAGTTATCCCCAAAACAGGAGCATCAATAATTCCCGGTTTCACGTTTATTCACCTTCCCCTGCAGTGTTTCCATAATTTTGGCTGTGATTCCCATGACCAGGAAAGTGCTGATCAAAATACTGGCAACAATGGCTGGCAGCGCCTGGGAAACAAGCTTCCAGTCCCCCATAATCCCTACCGATAGCGGTACTAAGATCAGGGCCAGGTTCTGGATGAAAAAGTTTGCAGTCCTCTCCACCCATTCCAATTTTACCAGTCCTGAAAGCAGTCCCCCCAGAAGAATTACCAAACCCAGGAGATTACCCGGTAGAGGTAATCCGCTGTACTTAGCAATAGTTTCCCCCAGAAAAAAACAAACCATGATGATGACTAAACCTGTTAAAATATCTTTTGCCTGGCTCAGGGATGCCCACCTCCTGTAATACGGACAAGACCGGGGAACCAACCCCGGTCTTAATATAATCCACCCAAAGAAGAATAGCTCCTATCGTGCATTAAGCTTTTTCTCCAGGTAGTCCCGGTATTTGCGCAACTCCCGGTTCATACCGAAGAGCAGCCTTTCCACATCGAATTTATTCATTACGATTTCCGCCGGTTCCAGGATTTCAATCTTGCGGAACTCTTCCCGGGCAACAAACTGCAGCAGGTCTTCCAGGGAGTCTGCACGAACCACCAAACCGATTGGTGCATAGGCGATTTCCCGGTTCTCCACCTCGTCTGCCACAGTGTAGACATCCATGCTCAGGTCCAGGTCCTCAATCTGCACTCCTTGAAGAGGGACATTCCGCAGGAAGGCTGCCTGGTGGTCCCTGATCTCCTCAGCTACCTTTTCTGTTGTTTTACCCCCAAAGAGAAAGCGGCCAGGTTTGCCACTGCCCTTGTAATCCAGCCTTACCTTCACCCTGATGTCACTATGGGCGAGGTCCTCTCCAACTCTCACTTTGACCATGCCAGCGTCCTCCTCACTTAATACTCGATGCCGCGCCGGCTGGGAATACCCTTGTTGAAGGGATGTTTAATCTCCCGCATCTCGGTAACCAAATCGGCGATTTCAATGATTTCCGGTGGAGCATTACGGCCGGTAATTACTACCTCAACCTGAGGCGGTTTTTGGCGCAAAAGATCCAAAACCGGTTCAACCTTTAAGAGGTCGAAGTACAGGGCATTATTGAGTTCATCCAGAATCAACAAATCGAACTCATCACTGAGCATTATCTCTTTAGCCCTGGCCAGGGCAAGCTCTGCACCCCGTAGATCCTCTTCAGTGGCCTGTCCTTTCAGCACAAAGCACTGGCCGCAGCCGATACAGGTCGCTTCCCCCTGACGAATCAAGGTGCTGCGGGGACAAATCCGGCCATATTGCCTAAACTGTACCTGGGGGTACAGCCGCTGCCAGGTAGCCATTTCCCCATAATAGGGGCTGCCCTTCATAAATTGGATAATGTAAGACTTAAATCCATGGCCAACGGCCCTGGTAACCAAACCAAAGGCAGCTGTGGATTTTCCTTTGCTATTACCTGTATAAACCTGGATCAGGCCCTGGGTAAGCCTTGTCCTCTGCACTGCCATCCCTCCTTAATTCATTGCTGCAATTGAGTTTGTATTCGGCAAATACCCAGGGTTTCCCTGCTATTTTTGTGGAGAAATTAAAGAAGATTGGTTAAATACAAGAATTAACTACCACTGGATGTTATTGGAGCCACATTCCAGGCACAGGTCGAAGTAGCCCTGAGGGTCTTCCCAAGCGTGCTGGCTGATCTCCTCCTCCGCTCCAATGCTCTCCATATTCTCCAGATACCCTTCCTGGTCGAAGTTTGCCATCAGCGAAGACATAGGTCCATTGGCTTCAGGGACCTCCGGCGGACACTGGGAGCTTCCGAAATGAGTGGTATTTCCGCAAATTAAACATCTTGGCATGGATTTTTTTCCTCCTCTGGAATTGAATTCTCCCCCTTTACGGAGGCGCTTATGCTCATATTATTTATTATGGATAAGGCCATATTTTATGCATGCCTGCTTGATAAATAGGGAAATAGGATGAATATTAGTTCACAGAGTTAAGGCGAATAAAATCAGCCTTGAAGCAAATGCTAAGCACAACAAAAATCTTATCCATAGCTGAAATAGGGAGGAATGTTTGTCTATGAACAGGACAATAGTCGGTCTATTCGATAATTTGGCCGGGGCCATCGAGGCTGTGCTTAAACTCAGTCCCCATCTGGGGTCTTCTCAGCTCTCCCTGGTCACCAGGAGAAATCACCATGGGGCGGTAATCAAGCCCAGAGAAGAATTTGCCGGAGAACTGGCCTATGGCAGCAGTGAACCCCTCCAACCCCTGGATGGCCTGTTAATTCAGACAGCCAATCTACAGGTTCCTGTGCTGGGCAAAGTAGCTGCAGCCGGTCCGCTGGGGGGCGCTTTGGCCCAGGAGGACAAGAGTCTTACCGACGCCCTGACTTATTACGGCCTTGGTCTGGATAACGCCAACTATTATCAGGACAAGGTCCGTGATAACTGCACCCTGGTCCTTATTGAAACCGACAACTCCAAAGTAAATGCAGTGGCTAACCAGTTAAAAAGCTATGGCGCTTTCGGTGTGGACAAGTGGGGTACCTCGATTGATCATCCTTTGCACCCTTATGGTTAAGCGGGTTAAGGAAACAGCAAAACCCTACCGACGGACGGTAGGGTTATTCTCATGCCTATTTTCCTTTTTACTTATTCCGGGCCCGGGTCAGCCTTCAGGAGTTTGCTCAGGAGCATCCGGCTCTGACAGGTAGGAAAACTTTCCCCGGTAGTACTGCTCTTTATTCTGGTACATCAGGCGGTCAGCTTTCACCAGGAGTTCATCTGCCGTCTGACCTCCCTCTGTGGAGGCAAAACCAACGCTCAGGGATAGGAGTGGGCTTTTGTTCCCGCGCCCGGCATTCCACTGAGCCTCTTTTTCCCTGATCCGCTTGACCACTATCCCGGCCATTTGTTCATCCGCTTCTATGAGCAGGATTACCATTTCATCTCCACCGTACCGGAATACGTAATCAATGCTGCGTACCGTTTGTTGCAGAACTTTGGCGGCCTGGACCAAAATAGTATCCCCAACGGTATGGCCCATCTGGTCATTAATTTCCTTAAGGCCATTGACATCAACCATTACCAGGCTGAGGGGAGTCCGAAAGCGTTTGGACCGGGTAACTTCCCGGTTAAAAATCACGTCAAAATATTGACGGTTGTATAACTTAGTCAGACCGTCCATGGTTGCAAGTTCATGAATCCGCTGGAACATCTGCCCGTTCTTAATAGCCAGGCACGACAAGGAAGCCAGGTTGACCAGCAACTGCTGGACATGTTCCGGAAATTCTTCCAGGTGTTGGATCAACATATAAATCACACCTAATACTTCTTTGCCTCTTTTTAAGGGGATGGTCAGGTTAAGTTGTTTAACCTCCTGGTAAATAGATACACCGGTATCAAGTACTTTTTTTAATACCACTTCCGGTTCAGGCTCCTGATAGCTATCCATTTGTTCTTCATATTGCGCCTCCAGCCTCAGGTTGCGGTCCTCTTCCTGGTACAGGTATATCTGGCAGCAGGAATAATTAACCACTCTTTTCATGATTTCCAGAAGCTTGTCCAGGATTTGCTTCAATTCCAGGCTGGAATTCATGAGTTGGGCAGCCTCATGAAGAATTTCAAGCTCGTCCCGGGACCTGGCCAGGTCACTTTGGGCGCGGACCTTTTCGCTCACATCGGTAAGGGCCACGATCACCCCGGTGGATTGACCCTGGGGATTTTTCACCGGAGAACAGTGGTGCTCAATAGACCTCTCTCCTATGGTGACAATTACTTCACCTTCTTCTCCCGCCAGAACCTGCTTAAATATGTTCATAATCCTCTCTCTGACAGGGAAAGAAGAATAGCAGCCGGATATGGGTTTTCCCAGAAGTTTTTCCCGCTCTAAAGCCAGGAGCTTTTCCGCAGCGAAATTGCAATAGGTGACTCTCCCTTGCTCATCTGCGTAAATCAGCCCCAAATTAACACCGTCCAAAATATTCTGGTATAAATCCTTGTCCATGTCTATCACCAACCCGTCCCACATCCTGTTCCAGATTGCTGTCACCAGTATAGCCTATCTTTATGCTGAATTCAATGCAATATTTTCCTGCGCTAACCCTTAACGGGGATCAACCCTGAATTCCCGCCATGGCCCTCAGCTTGGCCACCTCCCGGGGACGGAGGGTACGGTATTTCCCCACAGTAAGTCCGTCCAGGGTCAAAAAGCCAAGGCGTACCCGCTTCAAAAACAGTACCGGATATCCTATCTGCTCACACATCCTGCGTACCTGGCGATTACGGCCTTCATGGATGGTGATTTCCAACCAGGCCTTGTCCTGCTCGACTTTCAACAGGCGCACCCCGGCAGGAGCTGTCATCCCGTCCTCTAAGCGGATACCCCGGCGCAGTTGTTCCAGTCCATCCTCAGCAGGAACACCTTGTACTATTGCCAGGTAGGTCTTGTCCACCTGGCGGCTGGGGTGGGTCAAAGCATGGGTCAGTTCCCCGTCATTGGTCAAAATCAGCAAACCCTCGGTATCATAGTCCAGTCTACCCACCGGGTATACCCTTTCCCTGATGCCTTTGAGCAGGTCTATGACCGTTTTCCGGCCCTCCGGGTCCTTTACGGTTGTAACATAACCCCCTGGCTTGTAAAGCAGGATATAAACCTTTGTCTTTGCTATGCTTACCGGTTTACCGTTAACCAGCACCTGATCCTTAACCGGGTCAACCTTGGTCCCCAATTCAGTTACTACTTGTCCATTCACCGCAACCTTACCCTTTAGTATCAACTCTTCACAATGCCGTCTGGAGGCTACTCCGGCATGGGCCAAGTATTTTTGCAAACGTTCCATATAATAAGTTGCTCCTTTTTCGTGTAGCAAAATAACACCTGTCAGATTACTTCATGGCTAACAATCCCTTTAGAAAAAAGCGCCCTATGCTAACCTGCACGTTCTGAAATTCTCAGGATTGAATAGTTTGTACTTTGGTTCTTATATTATTCTGATTATCTGTATATTTCTATCCACCTAAATTTTAATAATTATACCACAAATTTGCCCCATTTTTGTCACAATATATCGGTATACTAAGGTAAAGAGACTAAGGTAAATAGACTAAGGAGTGATTCATATGATGATGGGGCGCTGGTTTGGCGGTTGGGGCTATGGAACTGTTGACGGAGGAGGCTGGTGGACAATGGGCATTGGTATGATTTTCACTGTTCTATTCTGGGGGGCATTGATATACCTGGCTGTCCGGTATTTTCGCTGCGGCAGTTTAGGTGGAGGTTGTGGCGGTCATGGTACGCACAGCAGTCACTTTAATACCGACCCCGGGCCTCAGGAAAGCGCCGAAGAAATTTTACGCCGGCGCTATGCCCAGGGCGAAATCACCCAGGAGCAATACCGGCAAATGCAGGAAACCCTGAGGAAGTAAGTGGTATATACGTTGCCACTCAGCGGGATATAACCCAAAGCTAGTCGCCCAAATTACTGTAGGGGCAGCGAAAAAACCTGATGCACTATCCAAACGGAAGCTAAAAAAGCGCTGATGTCAGCTATTAACCCAACTGCAGGGGCATAACGGTACCTCTTGATACCCACTGACCCAAAATACACTGTCAGCACATAAAAAGTAGTATCAGCGCTCCCCTGCATTGTGGAGGCCAGGCGGCCGATAAAGCTGTCCGGGCCATGAACTTTAATGAGTTCAGTGGCCAGCCCTACAGCGCCGCTTCCGGAAAGCGGCCGCATAAAGGCCAGCGGCAGGACCTCCGGTGGAATTCCCAGTGGTTTTACCACCGGTCCCAGGAACTGGGACAAAACTTCCATTGCACCTGAAGCCCTGAACACACTGATGGCCACCAGCATGGCCACCAGGTAGGGGATAATTTTTATTGCGGTGGTAAAACCCTGCTGGGCTCCGTCCACAAAGGCTTCATATACCTTCACCCGGCGCAGGAAAGCCATCACCGGGATTAACAGGAGCATCAGCGGTACTATCCAGCGGGAAATATCCTTGACCAGTTCTGCCAGCATAACAGCCTCACCTCCAGGGGAATCTCCTCCGGTACAAACCACGGGAGATGCGGTCCACTACCACTGCTACCGTCATCCCGACTGCGGTGGCAAAAATGGTGGTTCCCACGATTTCTGTGGGACTGGCCGAACCGGCATTAATGCGTATTCCAATGATAGTGGTGGGCACAAGGGTAAGGCAGGCCGTATTTAGGGCCAAAAAGGTGCACATGGCCTCACTGGCCTCTTCTTTATCTCCCCGGTTGAGCTTTTGCAGTTCCTGCATGGCCGCTAAACCCATGGGAGTAGCGGCATTGCTCAACCCCAGGATATTGGCGCTGATGTTAAGGATAATCGCTCCAAGGGCGGGGTGATCCCTGGGGATGCTGGGAAATAATAAACGGGTCAGGGGCCGTAGTAATCCGGCCAAAGCCTGGACCAGCCCGGCAGCCTCTGCCAGCTTCATAATCCCCAACCAGAGTGTCATTACTCCAATTAACCCCAAGGCAACCTCTACAGCCAGTTGGGCGCCGTCAAAAGCGGCCTTGGTCACGGCGTCCAAACGCCCGGTCAAGGCCGCAACTATTATTCCTATGACCATCAAGCCCAACCAGATAGCATTTATCATGCCTTTTCATTGCCTCCCACCTGTCTTAACAGTCAGTTGCCCCAATTCCGGTGTTACATGTAACTTATGTCGGATATCGGGACTAACTTAGTTTTACATGTAAGTTAGGTTGGATATTGGCCAACTTCAGTGTTAAGTATATGAGGCAAGGCGGTATGGTAGACCAAGGTAAAGGGCGGGGCAGATTATGTCTGGCGTTTGTACGGATTTAAAACAGAGAGCTCAACCATCCACCCAGGCGTTCCCAAAAGAGCTGCCATTTGCTTTTACGGGCTACGGAACTATCGCTGAGCAGGTCTACGGTTATCAGAGGTTGGCCCGGGGCAATTATTTCCATAATGCCCAGTTTCTGTTGCTTGGCTACCGGGGCCTCCAACCGTTCAGGCAGATCAACTTCCACCTTTACCTTGGACATATCTTCAGGGGTAAGGGCCAGGGTTACATCTTTAGCTGTCCTGGCTGTTATCCGGTTCGCCAGGCCGTCTTTTACCTGTACCTGCCGGACGGGTTGATCCGTAGTCACCAGGTCTTGCTTTATGTAGTGAGCAAAACCCCAGTCCAGCAGAAGTGCGGTTTCCTTAAACATGTCCGGTGAGTCCATAACTACAGCAATTAGCTGCATGCCCTGACGGGTGGCGGAAGCGACCAGGCAGCGCCCGGCATCATTAGTATATCCGGTCTTAACCCCATCGGCCCCGGGGTAGGTTTTGAGGAGTTTGTTCCGGTTGCGGAGAACCCGCTCGTAGGGGTGACCTGCCCAGGGGATATGCTTTTCCTGGGTACGGACTATTCCGGCAAAGCCGGGAACTTTGGTTAAACCGTACCGGGCCAGAATTGCCAGGTCATAGGCTGATGTATAGTGGTTGGGGTTATCCAGACCGTGGGGGTTGACATAATGACTGTCTTTGGCCCCAATTTCCCTGGCCTTGGCATTCATCATTTCTGCAAATTTCGCTTCACTGCCCCCGATATGCTCTGCTATGGCAGAGGCGGCATCATTGGCGGAAAACAGCATTAGGGCATACATGAGTTGTTCCAGGGTGAGTTCCTCACCCTCCTCCAACCAGATAGCTGATTCCGGGGTCTCGGCAGCCGTCTTGCTTATCTGAACTTTGTCAGTAAGTTTCCCTTTTTCCAGGGCAACGATTGCCGTGGTAATTTTGGTGGTGCTGGCCTGAGGCCTGTGTTCATGGGGATTTTTGTCGTATAATACCTGCCCGGAGGCTGCCTCCAGCAATACGGCCGAATTTGCCTCGACAACAGGTTGCACTGGGGAATCGCCGGGGTTAGATTCCGCATCGGCTAAGCCTGCCGGTAAAAGTAAAAACAGTACCAACAGGGCCAAGAGCCGGAATACCAGACCCGGCCGTGGGCCTGCCGCTGCCTGTTTAAGCATAACAGATCCTCCAGTTTATTCTAGTCTAGATTTAAATTGAGCTTGTTATTAATTCAGCATAATTCCGGTTTTTCCTGCTGAATAATTTTACTTTTTGCTTTGAACATCTAAAGGCTTAGGCTGGCATCCAAACGCCGGCCCAAGCCTTACTTTCGGAGCCAATTCCACTGGTTGGTTGGTACTCCCTCATTATTGCGGACCGTACCGGTCATGATCCCTGGAAGCAAACATGGACTGTACCTGCGAGATAAGCTGGGGTGCGACATCAATTATGCGGTCCACCACGGCATTACCGTCCACCGGGAGCAACCTGACCTGATTATTGCCAACTACTAAAAAGCCAACGGGCTGAACGGAAACCCCGGCTCCACTCCCCCCACCGAAGGGGTGGGTGTTACCCTTTTGATTTTGTTTATTATCGTCCACAGATGCTTCGAACTCGCCACCACCGGCAGCAAAACCACAGGAAACCCTGGTAATGGGTATTATTACTGTACCGTCCGGGGTTTCCACGGGATCTCCGACAATTGTATTTACATCCACCATTTCTTTAATACTTTCCATGGCTGTCTTCATAAGACCTTCTATGGGATGGTCACTCATGTACTTCACCCCCTTTGCTGCCAAATTTTCCTTATGGCAGTGGCTCCAGCAATAATAATATGGCCCACCCGCACTTCAAATATGCAGTGGATATCCAAAGCAAAGGCTGAAGCGGCAAAAACCGGGACAACGGATATTTTCGGTCTGGCCACAATTTTCCTAACCCGGTGAGTCAACCATGCAAAAAGGGTGCTGTTTAGGCCCCAGGCCAATCCGGCCAGCATTCCCGTAACCGCCGCGTCCCCTGTGCCCAGCCTGGTCTGCCAGGAGAGGTGGCGGATTACTGATTTGGAAAGCAGATACCTGGCGCCTGGTTTCACTATGGGCACAGCCCACTTTGCTTCTTTAAGCCACAACTTGATGCGCTCCCACGACCATTCCGCCGGATCAAGGATGGTTTCCTCCTTAAGCTTAAGCCCGCCTACCCGGGAACGCAAAACCAGGCGAAAAAAAGGCTTTAGCCAGTTGAAGCCTTGTTCCACAACGGGTACTACCAGGTTTAGATTCAACAGGCCGCCAAAGGAGGAGATTTTCACCCTAAACAAATCATCAGCACCCTGGCGTTGGTACAGGAAATCCGCCCGGACAGGCATAACCAGCAGCAAGATAAGTATGATTATCAGGATAGCCAAAATATACAACCACCACAAATAGCTGTCCCCCCTCGGGAACTCCCCTGTTTTTTCCAGCATCTTAGTGTGTGCACCTGTTCCCAAGGCTATTCCTGCCACGCTATAATTCCCTGATTTGTCTACTCCTCATCCTCTACCGGCTCTGTAATCACCAACTCATCCTCACTATGCCGGACAATGAAATCCTCCAGGCTTGGCAGCTCCTCAAGGGATTTCAGGCCGAAGTGCCGGAGGAACTTGTCCGTAGTACCGAACAGAACCGGACGTCCCGCTCCTTCCTTGCGGCCAACCTCTTTAACTAAGCCTTTTTCCACCAGGGTGCTCATCGCCCTGTCTACTTTAACTCCCCGGATCATTTCCACTTCACCCCTGGTGATGGGCTGTTTGTAGGCCACAATAGCCAGGGTTTCCAAGGCGGCCTTGGACAAGCCGTAGTTAGCCTGGGGGCGATACAGCCTTTCTATGTAAGGGGCCATTTCCGGCTTGGTGGTCATCTGGTAGCCGTTGGCGATTTCGACAACCTGCATACCCCGTTTACCACGGCGGTAATCTTCCTGGAGTTCAATCAGCAGTTCACGGGCATCCTGGGCATCAATTTCAGCGATTTCAGCGATACGCTCTAGCCTAACAGGGTCGCTGGCGACAAATAGCAAGCATTCAATCACCGCTTTGGTTTCATCGTGAAACAAGACAACTATAGTTATCCCCCCAGTCTGAAAGAGTCTGCTTGAACAGGACTACTGGCCGGCTAGTTCTTCCCGGCGGGTAAACACAGTAATTTCCGCAAAAACCCGGGATTGATGAATGGCAACCTTTTTTAGCTTAATCAGCTCTAAGAGAGCCAAAAAGGTTACCACTACCTCTACCCGGTTAATGTTCTTCTTGAGGAACAGCTGGCTGAAGGCCACACCGTTAGGATGAAAGACCAGCCTCCGGACTATTTCGCGCATTTTATCCCTGATGCTGTATTCCTCCCGGGGGATTTCCCGGGGAACTGCTTCTTCCTCAACCCGGTTCAAAACCTCCTGGAGGGCGGTAATCAGGTCAGTCATGCTGATTCCCTCCAAAGGATTTTCTTTGCTAAACAAGGAGCTGAACATTTCTTCATCATTAAACCTGGTGAAGACTCTTCCCTGGATTTTTTCCCTCTCCTTCAACAACTCAGCCACCTGCTTGAATTTCCTGTACTCCAACAGGCGTTCTACCAGCTCATCCCGGGGGTCGGTACCCAGCTCTTCGTCAAATTCTTCCTTAGGAGGCTTGGGGAGGAGCATGCGGGCTTTGATGGCCAGGAGGTTAGCGGCCATGACCAAAAATTCGCTGGCCACATCCAGGTCCAGCATTTGCATCTGGGAAATATATTCCAGGTAGTGGTCTGTAATCTTGGCTATAGGTATGTCGTAGATATCCACCTCGTTCTTGTCGATAAGGTGAAAGAGCAGGTCAAATGGGCCTTCGAATACTTCCAGCTTAATTTGGTAAGCCAATGCTGTGCCTCCCTCCTGTCCAGTTTTAGAAGCCCAATACGTTACGGACTTCTGCCATGGTCTTAGCCGCGGCTGCGGAGGCCTTTTCGTCACCGGCGGCAAGGATTTCGTCTACCCGTCCGGGGTTGGCCATTAAGGCTTCCCGGCGCTCCCGGTAGGGGGCCATGACGGCGTCCATCTTTTCGGCCAGCTTTTTCTTGCAGGCTACACAGCCGATGGCGCCCTGGCGGCATTCGGCAGCTATTTCCCCGGTTTCAGCGGGGTTATAGATTTTTTGGAAGGTGTAAACCACACAGACCTCAGGGTTACCGGGATCGTTTTTCCTTACCCTGGCCGGGTCAGTAATCATGCTGCGTACCTTGGTTTGAATCTCTTCACTGGAAGCCCCGATGGCAATGTCGTTATTATAGGATTTGCTCATCTTGCGGCCGTCAGTGCCCGGAAGCAGGGATACCTTGGCCAGGATGGGCTGGGGCTCGGGGAAGAGCTTGGTGTCATACATGAAGTTATAACGCCGGGCCACTTCCCGGGTCATTTCCAGGTGGGGCAATTGGTCTTCGCCTACAGGCACGGCGTTGGCTTTGTAAATCAAGATGTCTGCCGCCTGCAGCAAAGGATAACCCAAAAAACCGTAGGTGTTGATGTCTTTACCCTGTTCACCTAATTGCTGGACCTGGTCCTTAAAGGTAGGACAGCGCTCCAGCCAGGAGATAGGAGTAAGCATGGAAAACACCAGGTGCAATTCTGCATGCTGGTGAACATGAGACTGGACAAAAATCGCACTCTTCCCGGGGTCAAGGCCGGCGCTCAGCCAGTCGATTACCATATCCCGGGTGTTCTCCTTAATCTTGGAGGTATCTTCAAAACTGGTGGTGAGAGCATGCCAGTCAGCTACCATAAAAAAGCAGTTGTACTCTTCCTGAAGTTTTACCCAGTTGTCCAACACGCTTAAGTGCCCAATGTGCAGCCTCCCCGTAGGACGCATGCCGCTTAAGATTGTCCCTTTGCTCATCTCGTCAACTCCTTGCTATCACTTATTAATACAATCTACAGACCGGCACGCGGTAGCTACCGCTAACTAATCAGTCCGGCTAAAGTGCCAAGTACAATCTGGAACACTGCCATTACCGGGTAGAGGATTTTGCTCAAAACGCCGGTCAACATTAACAGAATTAGCACAACCATACCGTTATTATGCAGAAAATATACCCAGCCCGGGGGACGCTTCCACAGGTTCATCACCAGGGAAGAACCGTCCAAAGGGGGAATGGGGATAAGGTTCAGGGCAGCCAGCAGTATATTAATACTGACCGACATCTTGACGATAGTAAGCCCTATAGACCCTAGGCCGGGTCCAAACCAGTTCATAATCAGCATGGACACAAAGGCCAAAACCAGATTGGCACCCGGCCCGGCCAGAGAAATCCAGATTTCGCCCAGGCGCTGGTTACCCCGAATGTTCGATGGGGTTATGGGAACCGGTTTCGCCCAACCGAAGCCGAGCACGAAAATCAAGAGCGTCCCCAACGGGTCCAAGTGCTTCAAGGGATCAAGGGTTACCCGGCCCAGCAGCCTGGGAGTAGGGTCCCCCAACATGTCAGCCACCTTGGCATGGGCATATTCGTGCAGGGTTAGGCCGAGGATAATGCCGGGAATCAGGGCGGCCTTGTAGTAAATGTAGTTAGGGTCAAACATTGACTCGTGCTCCTCTCTCCAGCGCTTCCTGTCCGTCTTCCAGGGCCTGTTTTAAGAGCTTCCTGGCCAAACGCAGTTCGGCCTCCCTACCCATTGCCAGGTTATCCAGTTTAGCCTCCCAGACTTCCTGCAGGATTTGTCCGTAGAGAGGGCCCCTGGGACAACCCATTTCCTTAAGGTCATTTCCGTCTATCTCCAGTTCACTTACTTTGCTTCTGTTCAGGTATTTTTGTACCAGTTCCCAGACTCTAAGATTCTGGGCTTTGGCCAGAATGAAGGCACAGGCCTCCTTGGGGAGTTCTCCGATAGTACGGGAGACAGTGCTTAGGGACACTTCTGCCTCAGTATCCAGAATTTCCAGAGCTGCGGCCCAGTTGTTCACCGTATCCTTGATTATTTTCTGGTCGTCAGTGCTTAACTTAAACCTCTCACATACCTGGTGGACAGTTGCCGTATCCAATTGGTGCACCATTGCCGCAAAATAGGACAACCAGGGATGGAGACCGTGGGGGTTAAGGACCTCTTTGGCCACCAGGTTATTGGCCAGGGGCAGGTTATCCACCACTCGCCGGACCTCATCACAAAAGTCAATTTCCGGCATGATGGTTTTCCATAGTCCCAATTCGCGCATCCGGCTGATGGCCTTGATGGGGTATTCCTCATTAAAGATATGCTTGAGTTCCTCCCTGATCCTGTCATAGGACAGCTTCTGCAGCCAATTGTCCTTGATGGCTTTTTTGGCCAATTCCAGGGTTTGGGCCTCCATGGTAAAATCATAGCGTTGTTCAAAGCGGATGGCCCGGAAAATCCGGGTTGGGTCTTCCACAAAACTTAGGGTATAGAGAATACGCACCGCCTTGCGCTCCAAATCCCTCCTGGCCCCAAAGTAGTCTACCAAGTCCCCGAATCTTTCCTTGGTCAGGTCAATTGCCATGGCATTAATGGTGAAGTCACGGCGATACAGGTCTTCTTTCAGAGTGGATGTCTCTACCTTAGGCAGCGCGGCCGGGTATTCGTAAAATTCCGTCCGGGCGGTGGCCACATCGATTTTAAAGTTGTCAGGCAGCACCACGATAGCAGTCCCGAATTTTTCATGTATTTTGACCCTGCCGCAAAAGAACTCCGCCAGGATCCGGGCAAAGCCAATACCGTCACCTTCTACCACCAGGTCTATGTCAAAGTTCTCGACACCCAGGAGCAGGTCCCGGACAAATCCGCCCACTACATAAACCTTAAAATTTTTATGTAAGGACAGGTAGCAGATTTTCCCTAAGATGTCGCGGATTTTTTCCGGTAATCTTTCAATCATGAGTTCTTTGATAGTTTTCCCGGTTTTCCTCTGGTGCTCTCCCTCCGGGAGATAGATCTTTTGATAAGTTTCGGGATAACTTTCCCCATGCAGGGTCCGCAGCACGTCAGTCCGGGAAACTATCCCCAGAAGCCGGCCGTTTTCCACTACAGGAAGGCGCCCAATGTGGTTATCAATTAAAATTCGCTGGATTTCAGGCAAGGGCACGTCCGGACTGATGGAAATTACCCGGCGGGACATATAGCCTTTGACAGGGGCATGCCCCAAACCGTGGTGTTTAGCCTTGTCCACATCCCGCCTGGAGATGATGCCAACTATATCCAGATTCGGGTCAACCACCGGAAGGCCGGAGTGGCCGTAGCGGAGCATGATTTTGCCCGCCTCGTCTATGCTGGTATCGGGAAACACTGTTTTGACAGGCGCTGACATTAGCTGGGAAGCTGTGGTCATGGGCTTGATCTTTTCCTGAAGTACTTGCAGGAGTTGGCGCTGCACCTCTTCCACATGAATATCCTTAATGGTGGCAGAAGCCGCTTTGTCGTGGCCTCCGCCCCCAAAAGCATCCAGGATGTCAGATACACTGACATGGTCCACCCTGCTCCGGGCCACAATGTGCACCCGGTCCTCCATTTCCACTACAGCCATAATTACATCCACGCTCTCAATCTCGCCAAGCTTGTGGGTGAGCAGAGCCAAGCCTCCGATATATTCATCCACGGTGGATTTAGCGACCAGCACTTTTGTCCCGTGAATGAGATAGTGCTCAGCAGACAGGATAAGGTTATTCAGGAGATTCTTCTGGGGCTCAGTAAGGGGCCGGCCGATAAAGTCGGCAATCACCTTAAGGTTGGCCCCTTGCTCCAGGAGATAGGCGATAGCAGCCGCATCCCGGGCAGTTGAGGTGGAAAAGGTGAGGCAGCCGGTATCTTCATAAACACCCAGGGCTAAAATTGTGGCTTCAAAGGAGTTAATTTGCAAACCGGCTTCCTGAATAAGCTCTACCAACAAGGTGGTAGTAGCCCCCACAGGGTCCAGAACCTCCAGGACACCGTCAAGGTCCTGGTCGGTCCGGGGATGGTGGTCGTAAATATGCACGGTAAGTCCTTGTTGCTGAACTACCTTTTGCAAGTGGCCCAAACGGCTCTTAGTCTTGGTATCCACCAAAATCAGCTTATCTACCCGCTCCAGGGGAATATCCTTGGCCATGTGGACAGTCAGGGTATCTTTATGCAGGGCCATAAAGTCCTCTACATTCCGGCACAGCTTGCCGGGGAAGACTAACTCGGCTTCAGGGTAGAGCTTTTTAGCAGCTACCATGGAGGCCAACCCATCAAAATCTGTATTACTGTGGCTTACGATGATTTCCATTTTGTCCTCTCCAGTCATCTACTGTTCCTAGCTTTTCATTATATCATACGGGCTTGCGATGCGTAAAGAAAGCCCGGCTAGCGTCAGAGCTGACGCATGAAATTGCTTAAATATCTTTCGAGTTGATAATTAGCGGTTTCTAAACGACGTATCCTGTTTTGATGGTATTTTTTTGATCCCCCCTTGAAAAAGTTCACCATTTATTAAGACGAATCACAAACTATGTTCTAAAAAAGACAGACTGAAAGCCAACCCGTTAGCGATCTATTACCGGGATTCTGATAAGGTTCAAATTCTATGCTATCCCCGAAGCAGGTCAGGCGATGAGCCGAAGTTGGTGGCGTTGTCCGACAAGAAACTCAATTCGTTCTTTGTTCAACCAAGGACTACTAAGCGTTTCGCGCAGGAGGCGAACGAACCCTCGAATCCCTACTTCCCGCACCTGTTCCACCAACCCTATCGATCTTTGCGTCAATTCATTCAGCAAGTGAGCCAGATGCATCAAGTAGTGATAGCCTTTCATGGCATTCCAATCATGGGAGAAGACATGCTCGTAGTAGTATCCCTGATGCTTTTCCTGCAAAAAATCGTTTTCGATGCCCCAGCGTTGTCTTGCCATTAAATTGCACCGAGTATGCACGTTTTTCTTGCTGAGCGGTTCGCTGGATATCCAGGCATGGCGGGACATTTTGCTGATAATTTCACCCTGTTGTCCGTTTTCCTCCCACGTTTCTTCACACACGACCATATGAATCCTCAATTTCTGACGTCCACCAGGACCGTATTCATAGATAATGTCATTGACCCACCAAAATCTCTGATAACGCCCATTCCATGTTTGTGTATGCTCCTGCTCCGGATGAAGTTTATGCAATGCATTTGCTTCTCTCCAGACCAAGGGTAATGCGTCATCCTGAAGCACAATCATAAATTCCCAACGGTATTTCCGACATAGGGCCATCACAGGACCATTGGCATATAATCCATCCAGCAGTACCGTGATCGGCAGCTTGGGGAAATGCTGATGTAGCCGTTCGGCTAAGCGTTTGAAAGCCTTGAGCTCGCAGTCCTGCTTGTTTGTCACTTCATCCAAGGTATTATTCAGAAATTCGCTCATCAGCGGCAGAACAAGACCATTGGGAAAGACCAGTTTGGCTTCCAGTAGATACACGTAGTATTGAGGTTCCTCATCTTGCCCTTTATTATGCCGCTGCAAATATTCTTCACCCCAGCATTCCTCTGACGTGAATTTCTGGGTGCCGTCAATGGCGATTAGGTATCGCTTCTTAACTAAATAGTGGACGAACTTTTTGTTGCGAATTAGCCGCCGCAGTAAGTTTATTTGCGCAGTTTCAATCTCTTCTACCTCAATTCTCTCCAGTAACCGGCACAGGGTATCTTGATGGGGTAGACTCTCCAGTTCCGGAAACAATTGTTTTAGAGTTTCAAAAAAGACCGGCCTGCTCATTTCACGGCCTGCTTCACGCCGTGACGAGTAATGAAAGACAAAAGCAAACAGGCCATACAACAGTAAAACTATCAACTTGTGTTTCGTCTTCTGCGCATTACGTGGATCCGGAATCTTTGCCAGTTCAGCCAGCAATCCGGGCAGTAACTCCTTGAATACTTTTAGTGTGCCCTCCACCATTACCTGGCGGGCGGTTCGCTCTTCTTCCTGCGTCTTCCACGGGCAATTCCGGTTCGGTAAGGTGGATTTTGACACTTGTTTGCTTCCTTTACTCACTTGTCGCTTACGCAAGTCCCTCTTCTTCCGATTTCTCGCCCTGCGTTGTGCTCTCAGCATAGAGGCGGATGTACTACTCACAGC
>JAJZTU010000334.1 GCA_021848765.1 Bacillota bacterium | reverse complement strand
GCCGGAGTACCGGGTGCCTGCGGGTCATACCCTGGATTCCTATCTGGAGGGACTCTGCTGGGAAAAGGCCAGGGAGAGGTACGCCGGGCTAAACCCGGAGGTGGAGGAGCGGCTGAGGTATGAGCTGGATGTTATCCGCCGGATGGGTTATTCAGGTTATTTTTTGATTGTGTGGGATTTCATCCGCTATGCGAGAGAGAAGGGAATTATGGTCGGACCGGGCAGGGGGAGCGCAGCCGGCAGTATGGTGGCTTATGTATTGGGGATTACCAATGTGGAGCCCCTGCAGTATAATTTGCTGTTTGAGCGCTTTCTCAACCCGGAACGGGTGAGCATGCCGGATATTGATATTGACTTTTGCTTTGAACGCCGGGGTGAAGTCATTGACTATGTTATTGAAAAGTATGGCGCCGACAGGGTATCCCAGATTATTACTTTCGGTACTATGCTGGCCAGGGCAGCAATCCGGGATGTAGGAAGGGTAATGGATTTATCCTATGGGGAAGTGGACAGGGTGGCCAAGCTGATTCCCGGAGAGTTGGGGATGACCATTGAGCGGGCCTTGAATATCTCCGGGGATTTGCGACAGCTTTACGATAATGACCTGCGGATTAAAAAACTAATCGATACGGCAGCAGCCTTGGAAGGGATGCCACGCCATGCATCAACTCATGCGGCAGGTGTGGTAATCGCTAAGGAGCCCCTGACCCACTACCTGCCATTGTACCGTACTTCGGACGGAGTGGTGAGCACCCAGTTTGCTAAGGAGACTGTAGAGGAGATCGGGCTTTTAAAAATGGACCTCCTGGGCCTGCGGACGCTGACCGTTATCCGGGATACCCTGGCCAATATCAAAAGGACCACCGGTGTTGAACTGGATATCAATGCTATTCCTTTTGATGAGATTAATACTTATGAGATGCTCAGCCGGGGTGAGGGCATCGGGGTCTTCCAACTGGAAGGTTCCGGGATGCGCCAGATCATGAAGGAGTTGAAGCCCGGTCATTTGGAGGAAATTATTGCCCTGGTTGCCCTCTATCGCCCGGGACCGTTAGGGAGCGGCATGGTAGAGGATTTCATCAAGGGCAAGCACGGCAAGGGTGGGGCGCGTACCCTGCATGCTAAGCTGGAGCCGATTTTAAAAGATACGTATGGGGTTATTTTATATCAGGAACAGGTAATGCGCATAGCCAGTGATTTGGCAGGTTTTACTCTGGGTGAAGCAGACCTGCTGCGCCGGGCCATGGGCAAGAAAAAGCCTGAAGCCATTGCCAAGCTGCGCAACCAGTTTGTAGAGGGTGCTGTGAAAAACGGAGTGGATGCCGGGATAGCCGGCCAGATTTTTGACCTGATGGAGTACTTCGCCGGATATGGGTTTAATAAGTCCCACAGTGCGGCCTATGCTTATGTTTCCTATCAGACTGCCTACTTGAAGGCCAATTACCCCCTGGAATACATGGCAGCCCTGCTGACCAGTGTTATGGATAACAGTGATAAGGTAGCCTTGTACATTGAGGAATGCCGTCATTTGGGAATTGAGGTGCTGCCTCCGGATGTTAATGAGAGCCTCAAGGACTTTACCGTAGTGGGGGATAAACTCCGGTTTGGGCTGGCAGCTGTCAAACAGGTCGGTATCGGGGCTATTGAGGCCATTATTAAGGCCAGGGAGGAACAGGGAGCCTTTACGTCTCTTCAGGATTTTTGCGAGAAGGTTGACCTGCACGCGGTAAACCGGAGAGTGGTGGAAAGCCTGATTAAGGGCGGGGCGATGGACTCCCTGCCCGGCCACCGGGCACAGTTGCTGGCCGGGTTGGACAAATGCCTGGAGGTGGGCCAGCGGTTGAGGCAGGAACGGGCAGCGGGGCAATTCTCCCTCTTTGATTTTATGGATTCGGGAGCGGGTTCTTTGCAAACCTCGGTGCCACTGCCGGAGGTACCTGAGTGGTCCATGAAGGAAAAGTTGAGCGTTGAAAAGGAAATGCTGGGCATGTATATATCAGGGCATCCCCTGGCTGAATACAGGGAACTCTTGAGCGGGGGCGAGTTTACCGCTGTGGCCAACCTGGCCGAGGTGCAGGATGGAAAGACAGTAACCCTGGGTGGAATGGTGGTGGGCAGCAAGAGAATCACTACCCGCAAGGGTGATGAGATGTTATTTGCTACCCTGGAGGACCTTACCGGGGCAGTAGAGTTGGTGGTATTCCCGGGAGTTTACCAGCGCTGCCGCGGTATGTTTGGGCCTGATGTACCCCTGGCGGTCAGGGGCAAGGTAAGTGTCCAGGATGACCAGGTCAAGGTGCTGGCGGATGAAGTTGCGGCTTTGTCTGATCCGGATAAACCGGGAGAAAAACTGTTGGCTCTGGACGAGCCCTATATTTCGCAGGATTGGGACCGCCGGCAGGAAGACTTCCTGGAAGAAGCAGCAGGAGGCTATGTGGCGACTGTCCAGGAACCGGTAAGGCAGAATCCTCATGGCGAAGTAGTTGTGCAGCCTTTTGGCGGGTTTGCTCCCGGTTGGGAAGTCTCTGATGGCGGGGAGGGCGTGGATTTCTGGGAAGCCGGGACCCTGGAAGCTTGGGAGCAGGCGCCTGTTAAGTGGCTAAAATAAATTAGTGGCGAACTTTCCTTCCCTTCATATAATGTAATGGGCCTTATAACCCAAGAAACGGAGGGAAGCATTTATGACCACCAACATAGCCGGACTATTGAAATCCCGGGGAGTTTCGCTGCAGGAGATTGCCGAAATTGTTTTTCTCCTCCAAAAAACCTATAGTCCCAATCTGACCGTTGACCTGTGCCTGGAAGCGGTGGAAGGCGTACTGAAAAAGCGGGAGGTCCAGTATGCTATTATGACAGGGATTGCCCTGGATGTACTGGCGGAAAAGAAGTTGCTGCCAGGGGACCTTCAGCAGATTGTCGAAAGTGACGAACCACTTTACGGCATGGATGAGGTACTGGCCTTTGGAATCACCAATATGTACGGCACAATCGGGATCACCAGCTTCGGATATCTGGACAAGCAGAAAATTGGGGTTATTGGTAAACTTAATGCCAACAAACAGAATCAAGTCAATACTTTCCTGGATGACATCATTGCGGGAATTGCCGCTGCGGCTTCCGCCCGAATTGCCCATCAGATGGCCCGGAAGCCTGCCGCTAAATAGGTCCGGCTTCTCTCCGTGACAACTTTTTTCTCCGGTAATGCTAACTCGTCTCCGGTCGGGGTTTTCTTATCCCCGGTCAAACTTCTTTTCCGTTGGCAAGACTTGCTTGTCTCCGGTCAGGCTACCTGCCGGTTCGGAGTCTCCACGCTCTGTACCGGGCAGGTCTAAGCTCAGTGTGCTAACAAAAATCGACCAACCTCGCCGATGGTGCGTCCGTGCCCCCGGCGAGGTTGCCGGCGTCCATGCCGGCAAGGTCGATTTTTGTTGCACACCTCGCTAAGACCTTCCGCGGTACTCCG
>JAJZTU010000333.1 GCA_021848765.1 Bacillota bacterium | reverse complement strand
TGTGCCTGCTCAGGGTATGAGCCTGGAGGAGGTCACGGTGGCGGCTTCTATCGATGATAAAACCGGTGTGCAGACAGCGATGGTTTACTCGGTGGAGCGGGGAGAAACCCTGCGGGATTTGGCCCGTCTGTTGAAATTTGATGTGGAACTGGTGGCGGCCATGAATGGTATGGGACCGGAGGATGAGCTGAAACAGGGACAGGTTATTGTCTTCCCTGCTGAAGCCGATATTACCTATGTTGTCCAACCGGGCGATACGGTTTGGGAGTTAGCCAGGATTTATGGCACCGGGGTAGAAAGGATTATTAGTGATAACGACCTTGCCGATGCTAACCGGCTCTTGGTGGGCCAGGAACTTTCCATCCCCGCGCCGCGGACAGCAATTGTTTTCGCGGCTGAAAAGAAGGTCCGTTCCAGAGGAAATGAGGAGACATTTAAAGTGATGTCAGTGGAGTCCGGGGAATCAGGCCGGGAGGATTCCGGCTCCGGTGAAGCCCAAGAACCCCAAAGCAGATTGTCCCAATTACAGTGGCCCACTGAGGGAACTGTCAGTTCGGTGTTTGGTATGAGGGATGACCGGATGCATGAAGGCCTGGACATTGCTGCCCCCGAAGGGGTGGTTATCCGGGCGGCCCTGCCGGGTAGAGTAGTGTTTGCCGGTGAAAGAGGGACCTACGGTAATGCAGTAATTCTACGTCATGGTGACCGAATTCGGACTTTGTATGGCCATGCCTCCCGGATTCTGGTGGAGGAGGGGGAATGGGTTGAACAGGGAGAACCTATTGCGGAAGTAGGTAACACCGGGCATTCCACCGGCCCCCATCTGCATTTTGAAGTAATCTTACACGGTACCCCCCTTGACCCCGAAAAATATCTGCCCTAGGTGTGGTTGGGATGATATCTCCCCCTGATTCTTTACAGCGCTTTTGCGGTGTACTATAATTAGAGGCAGATTGCCGCTGCAAACGGAGGAATCTGTTGATGAAGTTTAGTATGCTGTACGCTGATGCCAGGGGGCAACTCTATGACCATCCCCACTATGCTTTGGTGGGGAGAACCGGAGACAGGTTCACTGAGCCCCTTCCAGAGGAAATGATACCTCTCCCGGAAGGGGCTTCCCTTACCCTGGTTCCGGGGGGAATTCCCCTAGGGGTCGACCGGAAGGGAGATTTCCGGCTGGTTAGGGAAGCGGCCACTGTTATAAAAGCTTCGGCCAGGAATTCCGGGAGGAACCAGGGTCCGGTATTTGCAGTGGGAGCGCTGCTGCCACAAGGGTATACCAGGACTCTTCTGCCGGCATACCGGAGGGAGGCGGGGGAAAAACCTCTGCCCCTGCTGGGCTATGCGGCTGTGGGTATGTACAGGGAGAAATTTTACGTAGCAGCTGTGGAAACTGATCAACCTGCCAAATGGAATCCCTGCGGGTACAATACTGCAGACCTTTCTGAACTGGTGGCTGATAAAGTTAACAAATACCCGGGAAATCGCATCTTGGCCCAATTAGCCAGGTGTTCGCTGGATTACGGCTGCCTGACAGCACAGAACATTTTTTACGGCCGCTGGGAGGGGGGTATTCCGGTTTCACCGGTCTGCAATGCCAACTGCCTGGGTTGCATTTCCCTCCAGCCGGCTGAGTGCTGCCCTTCTCCCCAGGAAAGAATAAACTTCACACCGACAGTAGAAGAAATTATCCAGGTGGGCCTTCCGCACCTGGAGGAAGCCCCTGAGGGAATCATCAGTTTTGGGCAGGGCTGTGAAGGTGAGCCTTCGCTTGCGGTCCGGGTGGTAGCGCCGGCTGTAAGCACGCTTAGAAGCCAAACCTCAAAAGGCACCATTAACATCAATACCAATGCCGGTCTCAGGCCGGCAATCAGGGAAATTTGCCAGGCCGGTCTGGATGCCATGCGGGTAAGTGTCATTGGACCCAGTGAGGAGGTCTATAATAGCTACTACCGGCCCCGGGATTACAACCTGAACAATGTAGCAGAGTCGATAAAAATTGCGAAAGCACACGGGGTCTATGTGTCCCTAAACCTCCTGACCCTACCGGGGCTAACTGACCGGGAAGGTGAGATTGAGGCATTAATCCAACTGGTGCAAGCAACAGTTGTGGACCTGATTCAGTTCCGCAACCTGAATATTGACCCTGACCAATTCCTGCCACTGCTGCCCCCGAGGGATGATGAAATTCTGGGCATAACTGAGTTAATCCGGATTCTAAAGAGGGAATTGCCAAATACAGCTTTGGGCAGCTTCAGCCGCCCGGTCCGCCCTGACTAAGTGAAAAAGTGCCCTTGTCAAGCGTCGGTGAAAAAGTGCCCCTTGCATCACCCGGGGCCGTGTGCTATAATATTGAAGGTGTAACGACAGGTATTTTTGGGGAAAAGAGGTGAAGCTCATGAAAGAAGGAATTCATCCCAAATATCAAGAAACGACAGTAACTTGCGCTTGCGGCGAGACTTTTAAGACCGGATCAGTTAAGCCAAACCTGAGGGTGGAGATTTGCTCCAAGTGCCACCCTTTTTATACCGGAAAACAGAGATTTATTGACGCAGGTGGCCGGGTAGACAAGTTCAAAAAGAAATACGGTCTATAAAAGTGAGGCAGAGCGCAGGGCTCTGCTTCTTCTGTAAATACAGGAGGTCGTCAATGAAAGAATACTGCCAGTATGGTGGTCAAGCGGTCATTGAAGGTGTAATGATGCGGGGACCCGAGCAGTTGGCTATAGCCGTGCGCAAGCCTGACCAGGAAATTGTCCTGGAGAAGCGGGAAATCAATTCGGTGGTTAAACGCTTTCCCTTTCTGAAGTGGCCGCTGTTGCGCGGGGTGGTGGCCCTGGCGGAGTCCCTGGTTATAGGCATGCAGGCCTTATCCTTTTCCGCCAATCAGTCCCTGGAGGAGGAAGAAGAGGAACTCAGCGCCAAGGAGCTGGCCTTAAGTATGGGTTTGGCCCTGGCCCTGGGTATTCTGCTTTTTGTAGTAGCGCCTACCACCCTGACCAAATTAATTGACAGGTTTATTCCCGGAGTTTTTGTGCAAAACCTGGTGGAAGGTGTAATCAGGATAGGGATTTTCCTCTTGTACATTCTGGCCATATCCAGGATGAAGGACATTCAAAGGGTTTTTCAATATCACGGGGCGGAGCACAAGGTGATTCACGCCTATGAAGCCGGGGAAGAACTCACGGTGGCCAACATCCAAAAATATTCAACCCTGCACCCCCGTTGTGGGACCAGCTTTTTGCTGATTGTCATGGTGGTAAGTATTTTTCTGTTTGCCTTTTTGGGCAAACAGGTGCTGTGGTGGCGGATACTTTCCCGGTTACTCCTGATGCCCCTGGTAGCCGGAATTTCCTATGAATTAATTAAGCTGTCCGGCAAATATGGCACCCGCCCCCTGGTGAAAATTCTGATTGGGCCCGGTTTGATGCTGCAAAAGTTGACCACCCGGGAACCGGACGACAGCCAGGTAGAGGTAGCCGTTAAAGCCCTGGAAGGAATTCTCCCTGCTGCACAAACAAC
>JAJZTU010000332.1 GCA_021848765.1 Bacillota bacterium | reverse complement strand
GGGAAGGATACCTGTCGTAGCGGCCCGGTTCAGGAAAAAGTCGTGGGAAAGGATAACCTCTGTTACTTCCCGGAACTCCCGCTCCGCCTTTTCCAATACATTTAAGATTTTATAAACAGCAGGACCTCCGATATCCCGGCGCACACCTCCCAGGCGGCTCATTCCCCGCAGGAAGCGGTTGCCGGTCAGCTCTTCATTTAATTGCATCAACATTTCTTTAATCCGCCCACAGTGGCTGGTCCCGAAGGCAAAGCCGGTCCCGGCACAGATATTGCCCACATCTCCAATATGGTTATAGATTCGCTCCAGTTCCAGGAGAATGGTGCGGATATACCTGACCCTGGGCGGGGCTTCCACCCCGGCCATTTTCTCCACCGCCTGGCAGTAAGCCACAGCATGGGAAACCGCACAGGTTGCACAGACGCGCTCTGCCAAAAACAACCCCTTTTCCAGGCTCATTCCCTCGGCCAGCTTCTCCACACCCCGGTGGGTGTAGAAAAGCCGGGCCTCCAGGTGCAGGACGGATTCTCCCATGGCGCTAAAGCGGAAATGACCTGGTTCGATTATCCCGGCATGGATGGGGCCGACCGGGATCTCAAAGACCCCTTCCCCCTCTACTTTGGGGAAAGGAAAGTGTTTTTCCGTATTAACCGGTGGTTGTTCATCCCGCTTAAAATCCTTGCGCAGGGGATGTAAACCCTGGGGCCAATTATCATGCAGCACCAACCGCCTGGGGTCGGGGTGGCCCACAGGAACCAGGCCCAGCATATCCTTGACTTCCCGTTCATACCAGTGGGCAGCAGGAGTATCAGGAGTCACGGAAGGAAACACCGGATGTTCCCCCTCCACTACCGCCTTCACGGTGATAAAGATGCCTTCCCGGTCCAGGGAAAAAGTATAGTACAGTACGAAATGGCCGTTTAATGCCCTTTCATCTGTACCCACCATAGTGGTCAGTATTCCCTGAAAGGTAGACCGGATATAACTGCACACCTGGACGAGCATTTCCTGGCGGATAGTGACAACAATTTCTTCTCCGTTGATAAAAATCACTCTGTCCGCCCGGAGCCCGAACTCCCGGCGCAGGTGGTCTGTATACTGCAGGGCCAGAGACTGCCGGTCCACAGGCCGGCAATTACCGTTTAATTTGCCGGAACGGCTATTGCCATTTAGTTTGCCGGAACAGCCGTTGCCGGCGTTTTTGTTGTCCGCCACAGCCTATAACCCCCCATTCAATACTGCCACTACCTGGCCCAGGATGCTGTCCATAAAGGGTGGCACATAAACTCCCATGACCAGGACAAAGACCATCGGCACCAGCAGTGTAGCGGCTGTCCACAGGTTTAACTCACCCCGGCACAGGCGCCCGTAATAGCTGCCAAAGGCCATCTTACTGACGTGGTAGGTTATTCCGGCAAAAATTAAAGCGATAAAGACCAGAAAAAGCACACTGGCCAGGAAGTAGCCCTGCTTTAAGGCTGCACTGGCTATGGTAAACTCGCTGACGAAGATATTAAAAGGCGGTGCGCCGCTGATGGCAAAAGTTCCGGCTAACAATACCACCCCGGTAACCGGCATGGTTTGAACCGCACCCCGGATGCGGGCAATTTTCCTGGTCTTATATTTTTGGGTCAGATTTCCCGCTACAAAAAACATTAGAGATTTTGCCACCGCATGGTTAAACAGGTGCAGCATAGCCCCGTAAAAGCCCAGCCGTCCACCTATCCCCAGGCCGGCGGCAATTATGCCCATGTGCTCCACGCTGGAATAGGCCAGCAGGCGCTTGAAGTCAGTCTGCACTGCTATGAAAGGAATAGCCAGGCCTACGGACAACAAGCCGAAAATCAGCAACAGCCGGGAGGAATACTCCGGTCCTAAGGCCCCGGAAGTTATAATATGGAAACGCAGGATTCCGTAAAGGGCACAGTTTAGGAGTACCCCGGACAGCACGGCGCTCACCGGGGAAGGCGCCTGGCTGTGGGCATCCGGGAGCCAGGTATGCATGGGCGCCAGCCCGGCCTTGGTCCCGTAGCCGATGAGAATAAATACAAAAGATAATTTCATCAGCTTAGGGTCAAGCTGGTGAGCCACCTTCAGAAGTGTGGTCCAGTTCAGGGCATCACTGGCTTCCCCCAGCACGCGTACCGAGGAATAATAAGCCAGAATGGTACCAAAAAGGGCAAAGGTAATTCCCACAGTACAAATAATGATGTATTTCCAAGCCGCTTCCAGGGAGGTTTCCTTGTTATAGAAGCCCACCAGCAGGGCCGAGGCCAGGGTAGTTGCCTCAATTGCCACCCAGACCACACCCAGGTTATTGGCCATCAGGGTGGTCAGCATGGTGAAAACAAAAAAGTGAAACCACAAGTAGTACCGGGACAACTGCTTTTCGGTAATGATCCCTTCCTCTTCCTCCCTGCCCATGTAACCAACAGTATAGAGGGCAGCAATAAAGCTGACCAGGGCCACCACCGCCAGTACAAAGGCGCTCAAAGCATCAATATACAAAAGACCCTTAAGTCCGGTAACCGGCCCCCGGGAGAAGACCTCACCGGCTGTAAACAGGCCCAGGAGCAGTGTGCCTGTTGCTCCCAGGACATTCAGGACGTGCACAATGCGCTTCCGCACCGCCAAAAGGCATCCCAGCCCGGTGGCAGCCGGGATTCCTAACAATACAAACGGCAACATCAAAAGCTCCTCCAATCTTTTACCCCTTTAACTTTTGTAATCTGTCTGTGTTAATGCTGTCAAAGGTCTGGTTAATCCGGAACGAAAGGATACCCATAATCAGGACACCTACGAACAAGTCAAAGAAAATCCCCAACTCTACCACCAGCGGCATCCCGTAGGTAGTGGCCACCGCTGCCAGGAACAGGCCGTTTTCCATGACGATAATCCCCATCATTTGGGTCAGGGCCTTTTTCCGGCTAATCATCAGGAACAGGCCGATGAGAATCATTGCCACAGAAACCGGAAGGCAGTTCTTGGTCAGCAGAGTGCTGGGCACGATACTGGGCTCTACAACATAATAGGCCAAAACTACCAGGCCCACAGCCACTACCAGGGAGGTCTTGGTGCTGAGGTACCTTTCCACTTCCCGGGTAACCCCGATGCGGTCAATGATATAAAAGGTAAAATAGGGAATTGCCACTGCTTTAACCGCTACAGTCAGCAAAGCCACCAGGTACATGTGCCGGTTACCGGTAAAGTAACCTACAGCTCCTGCAGTTGCGGCTAAAGCCAAGGCCTGGAAGGACAAAATCCGCACTGCATTGTCCATCCGTTTGGTGATTACCATGAGCAGGGCGGCCAGAAGGGCCAAGGCGGCCAAGGAGTCCACCGCATTGGTGGCCAGGCTTAAATTGGGCATTTGCGATTACCTCCGTCCTTTGGAAAAATTACTTTGTAGCTCAGCCTCTGACCACGAATAAGGAAACCAGGGCCATCAAGGATAACATGAAAGATGCACCCAGGAGTTCGGGAAGCTTAAAGAGGCGCATTTTGGTAAAAGCGGTCTCAATACAGGCCAGCAAAG
>JAJZTU010000331.1 GCA_021848765.1 Bacillota bacterium | reverse complement strand
CGCCATGTATTGCCCAATTCCATGGCGCCCTTGATTGTTCAGACTACCCTGAGTATCGGGACTGCTATATTGGATGCGGCAGCTTTAAGTTTTTTAGGCTTAGGGGCTCAGCCCCCTACCCCCGAGTGGGGCGCTATGCTTTCTGACGGGCGGTCTTATTTGCAAAAAGCCCCCTGGGTTATGTTCTTTCCAGGGATGGCTATTATGTTGGTAGTGTTGGGATTCAATTTGTTGGGAGATGGGTTAAGGGATGCCCTGGACCCCCGGTTGAAACAGTAAAGAGCACCTTCGGGCGCTCTTTTTGCTTTTACTGCGAAAAGAAATGTGGTACAATAATGTATTAGATTGGGAAGAAGGTGGAGAACCATGAAAGCCGAGATTATCGCTGTGGGCTCGGAGTTGTTGTTGGGTCAGATTGTCAATTCCAATGCCCAGTACCTGTCCAAAAGGCTGAGTGAACTGGGGATTGATGTCTTTTATCACACTGTGGTAGGGGATAATGAGGGGCGCCTGGTTGAAGTTCTAAACAGGGCGCTGGAACGGTCCGAACTGGTGATAACTACCGGGGGACTGGGACCTACCATGGATGACCTGACCAAGGAGACGGTGGCTAAAGTTCTGGGTTTACCCATGATTCTGCACCAGGCTTCTCTGGAACATATCAGGAGTTTCTTTGCCCAGCGGGGCAGGATTATGCCTGAAAGCAACACTAAGCAGGCCTGTTTTCCTGAGGGAGCCAAGATTTTGGCTAATGAGGTGGGGACAGCCCCCGGTGCGGTGGTGGAGGCCGGAGGTAAAACAGTTATCATTCTGCCGGGCCCTCCCTTTGAGTTAAAGCTGATGTTTGAAAAAGCAGCAGTACCCTGCCTGACACAGGGACATGCTTACCAGGGCGAGGTTATTCTCTCCCGGGTTATGCGGATTTTCGGCAAAGGAGAATCAACCGTCGAAGAGTTGGTCAAAGATCTGTTGGAGCAGCAGACTAATCCTACCATAGCGCCTTTGGCCCAGGTGGGTGAGATCAACCTGCGGATTACTGCCAAAGGCAAAGGTAAAGCACAGGCTGAGGCCTTGATGAGCGGTGTGCTTGGAGAACTGGAAAAACGGCTGGGGACCATTATCTTCGGTTATGATGACCAGGACTTGGAGACAGTGGTCGGCCAAAAGCTGAAAGAACTGGGCTTTACCATCAGTTTGGCTGAATCCTGTACAGGAGGGCTTATCAGCAGCAGGTTTACAGATGTTCCGGGAAGCTCTGCCTACTTTCAATATGGGGTAGTATCATACAGTAATTCTGCCAAGGAAGTGTTTCTGGGAGTAAAAGAGGATACTTTGCTGACATACGGGGCAGTCAGTGAGCAGACTGCCAGGGAGATGGCCGGGGGAATCAGGGAAAAAATGGGTACAACCCTGGGCCTGGCGGTTACCGGTATCGCCGGACCGGATGGAGGAACTCCGGAGAAACCGGTGGGCCTGGTCTATATAGCCCTGGCCTCAGCCCAGGAGGTAATGGTCAAGAAATTTCAATTCGGAGGTCCCAGGAAGAACATCAAGCTGTTAACAGCCAATGCGGCCCTGAATTTGGTCAGATTGTATCTGCTTTCCCTGGAGAGCAAGTACAGTTTTAGGAGAGGAGATAATTAATGACGGAAACTAAATTTTTTGGAGGACTTGAATTAAGTAAACGGGTGCATCATGCCATAATGGACATGGGGTTTGAGGAACCCTCCCCAATTCAAACCCAAGCTATCCCACTCTTGATGCAAGGGAAGGATGTCATTGGACAGGCCCAAACAGGTACCGGAAAGACCGCAGCCTTTGGCATTCCCATTGTGGAGATGGTTAATCCGCGCCTGCGGACTGTCCAGGCCCTGGTGCTCACCCCTACCAGGGAGTTGGCTATCCAGGTTGCTGAAGAAATTGCCAAAATCGGTCGTTTAAAAGGAATCAGGACTTTGCCTGTTTACGGAGGCCAGCCCATTGACCGGCAAATCAAGGCCCTGCGCCAGGGGGTTCAGGTGGTAATCGGTACTCCCGGGCGTTTGCTGGACCATATCAGCCGCAAGACCCTGCGCCTGGACCGCCTGCAGATTGTGGTCCTGGATGAGGCTGACGAGATGCTGGATATGGGATTCATTGAAGATATTGAAAGTATTTTGCAGGAGACCCCGGAGGAAAGACAGACTTTATTGTTTTCCGCTACCATGCCTGACCCCATCCAGCGCCTGGCCAGGCGTTATTTGCGGCAGCCGGAATGGATTACAGTCAGCAGGGACGAGCTTACTGTGCCGTCTATTGAGCAGGTATACTATGAAGTCAGGGAAAAGGACCGCCTGGATGCTTTGTGCAGGATTATTGACAGTATAGATATGACTCAGGTGATTATCTTTTGCAGGACCAAAAAGGGAGTGGATGACCTCATGAACAGCCTCCAGGCCAGGGGTTACGGGGCTGAGGGGCTGCATGGCGATTTGAGCCAGTCCCAGCGGGACAGGGTGATGAAAAAGTTCCGGGAAGGTACTGTAGAGATTTTGGTTGCTACCGATGTTGCCGCCAGGGGGATTGATGTGGACAATGTCAGCCATGTGGTAAACTACGAAGTCCCGCAGGACCCGGAATCCTATGTCCACAGGATTGGCCGTACCGGCCGGGCAGGGCGCTCCGGAGTGGCTATCACTCTGATCCTTCCCCGGGAATACCGCCAACTGCGGCTGATTGAAAAACTGGCCAAAACCTCGATTACCAGGACCGAACTTCCTTCCCTGGCTGATATTGCCGAACGCCAGAAAGAAGTTATTAATGATAAGTTGAGACTGTTTATGGAAGAGGGTTCCCTGGATATTTACCGCAGGATGGTTGAGGATTTGGTCAAGGAGTTTGACCCTCTGGACATTGCCGCTGCGGCCCTGAAGTTGAACCTGGACTTTGGGGAAGATGAACTGGAGACAGAGTCCGGAATGGAATTCGGTAATACCGGGGCACGTCCGGGAATGGTACGGTTTTTCATGAATGTGGGACGCCAGGACAATGTGGGCCCCAGGGAGATGGTACAGTTTATCAGTGAGGAAGCCGGGGTTCCCGGCAGTATGATTGGCAATATCAAGCTTCATGACCGGTTCAGCTTTGTCGAGGTGCGTGACGAGGTCGCTGAGAAGGTGTTCTACTGCCTGCAGAGGACCAATCTGCGTGGCCGCAGGGTAAATGTGGAACCTGCTAAGGGCAGGAGCATCCGGTAGTCTGAAGGTCACTGCACCTCGAGGAACTTTTAGGACCTCTTGAATCTTATTAAAAGTCCCTGTCTTCTGCAGGGGCTTTCTTTGATGGTTAGGAAATTATGCTACCGTAATATGTGGATTTTCTTGATGGGTGTAGAAAAAAATGGAAAAATTTAAATAAATCCTTTGACAAGGTGTGCTAAACCCAGTATAATAAAGTTGTGAGTGCGAACAAGTGTTTTATGGAGGGATAGAAATGTCGGACAAGCTTAGAGCATTGGAGATGGCCCTGGGGCAAATTGAGAAGCAGTTTGGAAAAGGCT
>JAJZTU010000330.1 GCA_021848765.1 Bacillota bacterium | reverse complement strand
GACATGGTCTCTAAAGGCGCTGATAGAAGCAATAATATCCGCCCCAATGGCAGAGTGCTTTTTTATTACTTCGAACTCATCATTACCCAAAGAATCCTTCTTATTTAGAATCACTTCAGGGACCCCGATTTTACCGATGTCATGGAACAACGAAGCTTCCTCCAGAAGAGTTATCTTGTCCTCGGAAAGCCCCATCGCCTCCCCAAGCAGCATAGCATAGTCAGTAACCCTGCTGCAGTGACCGGCAGTATATTTATCCTTGGCATCCAGGGCTACCATCAGGGCCTTGATTGTCCCCACATGGCTTTGTTCCTGGCTCTTTAAGGTATCATCAAGGCGGCCCGTCAGCGAGTGCAGGGCCTGATCCTGTTGTTCTATGGTCATGGATGCCTTTTTTACTATCTGAAACAGGGACAGGTACAAAACCAAAAAGCTTAAAGTGATAAAAAACTTTCCGAACCTCTGGCCCTGCAGGATTGCTTCATACATGGAACCGGCCTCACGGTAAACCTCAAATACTCCTATGATTTGATCCGAACCCTTGATACGAATGGGCACATTAATATTTACATATTTTTTGGAACGGTCCAGTGTTTCAGCAACATCAACGGAGTTTTTAAAATCAACCAGGTTTGCGGCCAGCCTTCCCTTTAAAGCTACAAGCACCCCTTCTTCTTTGGGGAACTTTTTACCGATTAACTCTTGCCGGTCGGAAAAAACCACCTCTCCTTCCGTGTTCCAGATAATGACTTGTTTGATTTCATCAGCCAACACATTCTCCTCCATCACGGTATAGAGTTGCTGATAGCGCTGTTCGCTCATTTGACCTGTAAAGTCATCCGGCCGCAGGGAATAGGAAATCAGTATTTTCACAGTATCTGCAGTTCTTTCAGCCGATACCATAATGACCTGCTTCTGAAAATATTCGGAAAAAGTATATGCCAGAATCATTCCCAATGCTGAGATAATTAAAAAGCTCAGTATGGAGAATTTCTTAACCAGGCTCATTTTCAAAATCCTCTCCCTAACGTTGACAAAGTCATTTTGGGTCTTTTCATTTATTCGACAAATTTTTTGCAAATCCTTCCCGTGTCAACACCAAGGAGTGGCATTCCTACCATACATACCCGCACTTATGCTGTCAAGCGCACAAACTCATGGTAGCATTGCAAATAAGCAAGGGCATCCTCTCCCTGCCGGCCAGCTGATTCACAGATGATGGTGGGAGACATTTTTCGTGCCGCCAGGTGGTAAGCTAGATGGGCAAAGTCCGGCCCATATTCAGGGTTTAACAGTGTCCAGTGCTTTTTTTCGCCTGAAGCGGTAAATTCCACCGGGCTGAAATGAACGTGGATATTATCTGCGATTTCCCGGCCCAGTTTCCGGTCAATAGTTTCCAAAATCTTGCCCACAGCTTCCCGGTTATCTATTTGGCCCTGATGCAGGGCGTTTAGATGTCCGAAATCGATAGCCGGAAGCAGTTGTGAACTTAAAGAACAGAGTTCCAGGACCTCGTCCAAATGGCCCAGTTGGTTTTGTTTACCCATAGTTTCCGGGGCCAAGCGCACCCGGTGGGGACCAAACTTAGCGTAAGACACCTCCAAAACTTCCAGCAGGATTGCTTTGGCCTGGACCATAGCCAGTTCACGGTCAACTTTGGCTACACCGCCGGCATGAAAAACAACCGTGCGTGCACCCATCCAAATAGCCGCCTGGATGGATTTTAGCAGGTGTCCCTTGGAACTGTCCTGAATTTTAGGGTCCAGGCTCGCTAAATTTATGTAATAAGGAGCATGGATGCTTAAGGCAATATCAAACTTAGCCGCCTCATCACCCAATTGTTCCGCCAGTTTCTGGGAAATTCGCACTCCCCGGCTGCACTGGTACTCATAAGCATTAAGCCCTTGCCCGGCCAGGCAGGCGGGCATTTCCACAGACGCCTTGTGCCCGGCGGCATAAAATGAATCCGGATTCCCCCCCGGACCAAAGCGGATTTTTTTTGCTTGCATAGTTTGCCTCCTAAGGGAAGATTTTGTTATTATCTATATACAGGATTAAGAAAAGGAATGTCGAATTAAGGTGTCGAATGCAAAATTGTAATTCCACTCAAAGAGAAGGTGACACTATGCTAATTAAAACTATCATGTCTTCACCCGTACTGACCGCTCAACATACTACTCAAGTAGGGCATGCCCTGGAACTTATGAAGGCCAATCATGTCCGCCACCTTCCGGTGGTAACCTCCAATGGAACCCTGGTTGGACTGGTATCAGAAAGTGATCTCCTAAAAGTTTATCCCAGGAGACACTTAAATTCCTATGAACTGAATTTGCTTTCCCGTACCCCCATCAAATCAGTGATGGTCACTAACCCGCAGACAATTAGCCCTGACGAGACCATAGAACAAGCCGCCCAAATCATGCAAGAGTGTAAAGTGGTTTGTCTTCCGGTCGTTGAAGACGGCAAGGTTAAAGGGATGATCTGCGACAATGACGTCTTGCGTTCCTTCATTGGCGTTCTGGGCATCGGCCAGCCGGGTCTCCGGCTCACCATTCATTACCGGCGCCAAAAAGGCTTCCTGGCCAAGCTGGTCCAGCTTCTGGATGATAATAATGCGATAATTGACAAAATGGTAACCTTCCAGCATGAGCTGGTTCTAAAAGCGCAAGTAGCTGAGCCTGAAAAGCTGCGGGAGGCCCTTGAGGCTAATGGCTATCAGCTACTGCACTATTCAGAAGTTCCTTCCCTGGCGGCGTGTACCGTCCCTTCCTCCGGAACTGTTGAGCAAGAAGTGGAAACAATCGTTAAGCAGCCTGTTTAACTTGTTTTAGCGGTTTTTTTAACCACAAAAAACTGCCGGTAAGTATGTTCCCCGGCCGGTTCAAAGGTATAGCTGTGAAATACCGCTTGCCGCTTCAAGCCGCTTAAACGGATAATTTCCTCCACAGCTTCCCTGGTGTAAGCTTTTTCCCGGTGTGTTTCCCGGAATTTCCGGTAATACTCACCCTGGCGGACAAAACAGGTAAGGTCTATCTCCCAGATATCTTCATCTTGAAAGTAGTTGGTTTCCCAGATCAGGGACAAATCATCCTCATCTACAAAAGTAGTACTGCTATCGGTACGGGCCAGTTTCCTGACATTAACCAGGTCAAAAATAAACAGCCCTCCCGGTTTTAAGTAAGTGCTAACTGAAGTGAAGACCCTCAGCAGGTCTTCTTTTTTTATAATGTAATTTAGGCCGTCGTGGTAGCAGGTAACCAGATCTACCCGTTCCGTCAGCTTCAAGTCACACATGTCCTGCTGCAGGAACTCTACCGCGAGTCCCTCCCGGTCCGCTTTAGACCGTGCTTTGGCCAGCATCTCCCCCGCCAAATCCACCCCGGTAACCCTATAACCCCGGCGCGCAAAAGGCAAAGTGGTATTACCGGTACCGCAAGCCAAGTCTACCACCACTTCCGCCCTGCAGTTAAACCTGGCCAGTATCCCCTCAATATACCTGAGCCACTCCTCATAGTCAACACTGCTCACCAGATAATCGTAGATATCCGC
>JAJZTU010000032.1 GCA_021848765.1 Bacillota bacterium | reverse complement strand
TCCACAGCCCCACAGGAATGAAACTGAACAGAATCACCACAGCAAACAAACCCAGGACCAGGAAAATAGCCATACTTAAAACCGCTGAATCCATTTGATAAACCTCCTTCATTTTTGTACCGGCTATCTGTAATTGTTATTAGCGGGGATTTCCCAAAGCTTCAACCGGTTAGTCTTTTCCCGCATTAATTCTGAATTTAGCTTCAGACCTGCCGTACTATTACTCTGGTTCCTTCCACCGCCAAAACTTCTACCGTTGTATTGGCAGGGATGAAACCTCCCTCGGTGACCACATCCAGGCGTTGACTGCCAAACTGAGCGGTTCCGGCAGGCCGGAGCGGGGTCAGGGTAATACCGTTCTGGCCTACAAATTGTTGAAGGTCTCTTCTATGGGAAGTATAACCGGCCTGATTTTGCTGTTTTTCGCCCAGTACCAGACGGTTCCAGAGATTGCGGGACCCTATCAACTTAATGCCTAAGGCAAGAGCAACTATACTTCCCACCAGGGCCACTACCAGGGATATAATCGCCTGGGTGCTGCTTACCGAGGCCAGGAATATACTCCACACGACCAAAGCAATCCCGGCGATACCGGCAACCCCAAAGCCGGGAATAATAAAAATCTCCAGGACCAGGGCAATAATCCCCAGCAGGAACACCAGCACTGCTTCCCAGCCGGTAAACCCGGCCAGCATATGCCCCCCAAAAAACAGACCTAAAGCAAGCAGCCCGGTTATTCCAGCCACCCCAAACCCCACGGTGAAGGCTTCCAGCAGCAAGCCTGCCAGGCCAACCAGGAGGAGCAAAGGGCTGACAAAGGGATTTGTCACCAGCCGGGCCAAAACCTCAGCCGGTCCGGGAGCAAGCTCTTCAACCCGGGCATTGCCATATCCCAGGCGAGTTAAGAGTTCGGCCCGGTCCCGGGCGATAAAATCAGCTACACCCAGGTCCACAGCCTTTTGCGCAGTGATGGAAAGAGGGCGTCCGGGCTGAGTCAGGCCTTTAATAGTCATATTCGGGTCAACCATAGCTACTGCGACCTCTGTATTGCGCCCATTGGCCTCAGCCGCACTTTCCATTTCCGAACGCCAGGCAGCCATAGTCTTAGGGTCGGCCTTTTGCATGTCAGCCCCTATTCTGGGTTCGGCCGCCCCAATGTCACTGCCAGGCACCATGACGATTTTGTCCGAGGCCAGAGCAATCAGAGAGCCGGCTGAATAAGCATGATTTTTTATAAAGGTAATTACCGGGACCCGGGATTCCAGGATAGACTTTTTGATTTGCGAAGCTGAATCGATCAGCCCTCCGGGAGTATCCATTTCCAGGATTACCGCCCGGGCCCCGTTTTTCTCGGCCTGATCAATTCCCCGCTTTACAAAACCGGCCAGCCCCTGGTCAATGAACTCCGTAAAAGGGACTACATAAACCACCTCTCCCGCGGCAGCGGCCTGTTCAGTAAGCATTGGATTCATTATCCCGGTCAAAAAACCGAGGATAAGCAGCACCAGGCTTAAAACTCTGCGCATTGTTCCACTCCACCTCCCAATATAGGATATGCCATTTCTTCCTGTTATAACCATTTCGTCAACGTTGCCTAAATTCCTGCTTTTCTCGACATCACCTCCACTTAAATTCCCATTACCTCTTCAAAAACCAAACCCTCTTAACTACAACTCAAAAGAAAGTAAAAAGACCTTTACCCCCGTCCGCATTTAGGACGGGAATAAAGGTCTGGCCGGCAAAGTGGCATCTTTGCGGGTAAAACCGAGGGTTGATACCCTGTACTGACGATTTTACCCTGGCAGTTAGGTCTGCCTTGGCTACTCCCCTTTTGAGTTGATGAGTATAATCATAAAGTATCTCCAAAAAAATGTCAAGGAAAAGTAATATTACAATAAGCGGCCTTTTGGTCATAGAACTTCAAATTTCGGATTTACCTCTTCAAGAGCCCTCACAAAGGCCTCCGGCTCAGCCGGAGGCCTTCTATTGGATTAAAGGCTTATGGCACCCGGTGCAATTCCCTTGGACGGGGTGTTTCATTATTGGTGCATTCTCCTTGCCCTCTTTGTGACAGGATAGGCATTCTTTACCTTTCTCCAGCTTGTGTTTTACCGGAGGAGGTGGCTGGGGCGGCTCCTGCCCGTCCTTATTGTCGCTACAGCCGGAAAGCAATCCAACTGCGATCAAGGTCATTACTAAAATTGCGGAGTAACTAACTCTCCTGGATAACTTTCCGTTCCTGCAAACCTTCAGGTTCATTCCGGTTTCCTCCTGTCAGATGGCTTCCCGGGACAACCGGCCGGTCCCACAGGGGTCCTGAACAGCAATTTCCCGGACTTTCCCATGCTCCAGGCGTATCTGCCTTTGCGCTAATTCTCCTACTTCAGGATCATGGGTAACCATTACAATAGTGTGGCCTTCCCTGTGTAGTTCCCGGAACAATTCCATAACCAGCTTTTCATTGGCTTCATCCAAATTCCCGGTGGGCTCGTCTGCCAGGATGATGGCAGGAAAATTAATGAGGGCCCTGGCAATACAGACCCGCTGTTGCTCGCCGCCGGATAGTTGACTTGGCAGGTGATGCGCCCTGTCCCCCAGACCCACCCGTTTCAGAGCCGACAAAGCCTCCCCTTCATCCGGAAGGCTATGATAATACTGTGCCACCATGACATTTTCCAAGGCTGTTAAGTGGGGAATTAAGTGAAATTGCTGGAAAACAAGGCCAATTTTTTCCCTGCGGATTTCCGTCAACTCTTTGGAATTAAGATTTGCTGTGTCGGTACCGTCAATCCGCACTGAACCTCTGGTGGGGGTATCCATACAGCCGATAATATTGAGCATAGTAGACTTTCCCGATCCCGAGGGACCCATAATGGACACCCACTCTCCTGCGTCCACCTGCAGGTTTATGTCCTGTAAGGCGTGTACACTGCCATAGCTTTTCCAGACACCACGAATATCTAACAGGCTCATACGTATTCACTCCTTTTTACTCACCCTTCAGGACTACGGCCGGTTCTACATCAGTGGCCATTTTCACCGGCAGCAAGCCGGCCAAACCGGTTACTACCAGGGACGCAGCCAGGACCAGAGGAACAACACCAGGACGGAAGGAGATGGAGGAGTTAAAAACCTGGTGACCCATGACCTGGGCCAGCAAGTACCCCACCCCTAACCCCAGAATGCCGCCTGCAATTCCCAGGACCGTCCCTTCCCCCAGAAACTCCAGAACAATACTGCGGTTATCAGCCCCCAGGGCTTTTTTTAAGCCAATTTCTTTGCGCCGTTCCATGACCATGGTGGCCTGGGTGGTAGCGACACAAATGAGTGTGGAAATTAAAATCACTATCACCACAACGTAGACTAGCGAGCGAATTTTTTCCAGAATTATGCCCTCAGAGCGGGAAATCTGCTTAATAGGCCGGGCCTCTAAACCGGGCACCTGCCCGCCCACCCGCCGGGCTTGCTGTTCGAGTTCTGCTCCTTTTCCCACTACACTAAGGTAGGCTAGATTTACCCTGCCGGCCTTACCGCTGAGTTGCTGGGCCTGGGTCAGGTTCACGAATATCTGGTTATCCTCTGTGCTCCCGGTCTTCACTATACCCCTTACTATAAATTTGCGCTCATTCCCGGTGAGTTCATCCTTTAAAGCAACCTCCTGGCCCACTGCCAGTTGGAGCTTTTGGGCGACAGTTTTACCCACCATGGCCCCCGCGGAATCCTGGCGGTCTTCGATCCAATTTCCGGTTACCGTCCAGTAAGGACTTACTTTTTTCACCTGGTCAAGCCAGGTGCCCACCGTAACCAGGCGTTTATTTTCCACCTGAACAATGGTATACAGGTAGGGGGCATAACCCTGTACTCCCTGGTCTGCAAAGGCCTGGGCCGCTTTAGACAAATCACTCTCAGTGAATGAATTCGCTTTATTCCCGGTCCCGGGAGCCAGTACTACATTGGCGCCGTAATTGCGGAGTTCCTTGCTCATCTTGACTGTGATGTCGTAATAAAGGGTAGTCAGTCCGGATACCACCGCAGTCCCTATGACAATAGCAAATAAAGCAATGCCTATCCTGGCTTTACGTTTCCGTAAAGAACTGCTAATTAACCGAAAAAACATAGCGGACCTGGTCATCCCTATTCCTCCTATCTTCCGTGCAGAACTTCTGCGGGCCTTAACCGGAGGATTATCCTAATGGCGGGAATACTTCCCACCAGGGCAATACCCATTGAGAGCAGCATTACCAGGGGTATTACCAATCCTTTAATGGCCAGCGGACTTCCAAATACTCCCTGGCCGATAATCCGGGCAAAACCTAATCCCAGGCCATACCCCAAAGCCCCACCCAAACTTCCGGTGGCAGCGGCTTCAAACAGAAAAAGCAGGAGTACCTCCCAATCTTCAGCTCCGATAGCCTTCAGTAGCCCTATTTCCTTGCTTCTTTCCAGAACCTTTGTAGTCATAAGGCTGGAAATGCCCAAGGCGGAGCTTACCACGGCGGCCAAAGTCAAAAGGAGCATCAGAAGCTGAATTTTGCCCAGAATGAGTCCTTCCGACTGGGCCACCTGACGAATGGCCTTGGCCTCCGCCCCGGGAATGACCTCTTCCAACTGGAAGGCGATAGCGCTGACGTAAGCAGTGCAGTACCAGGTCTCAAACTCCCTGGAGGTCAGGGAATGGCGGTCATTTTCCGCCTTCCTGGCCAGGCTGTTTTCCGGGGTGGTCAGGGCGCTCACTTCCACCTTGCCCACCTTGCCGGCCAGGCCCAGTCCCTGCTGTACCAAAGCCAGGGGCACAAAAATTTGCTCATCCTCACTGTTCCCACTGTCAACAATGCCTTTGACCAGCAGCTGCTCCTCTTTGACCCCGGTTTTGGTTTCCACGGCGACAGCGAGGGTGTCCCCGCTCTTCACTTTTAACTGCCTGGCCAAGGCAACTCCAACCATAGCCTCCCGCGTACCCGGGCCTTCCCTTACCCACTCACCGGAGACCTCCCACCAGGGCTTAAGGTGTTTGATTCCCGTTGCGAAATTCTCGCCGGTCGGCAGGGCCAGGTGTTTATCGAACCAAGTTCCGACTAAAGCTACCCGGCGTTCAACTCCCCCGCTTTGGACTCTGGCCCGTGCCTCCAAATAAGGTGTAAAACCCACGATATTATTAGCCCAGAATATTGTCTTGATTTTGGGTAGGTTTTCCTCATCAAGATAGGCCCGGTCCTCAAGAGGATTGAAGTCCACTCCCCCGATTTCCACCGGAAGCGTCTCCATATGGGGAACTACCATAATATTGGCCCCATAAGTTTTTAACTCCTGATTAATTTTATCTCCAATGTCCAGCATTACATTAAGCATAGCCGTGGCCAGCGAAGCCCCGAAGGCAATAGTGATAATGGACAGGGCTTTGCTCCTGATTCCTCTGGTAAAAGAGTTTTTTAACATACGGAAAAACACGGCGGTCCACCACCTATCATTTTTGGAAACGTTTCTGCTCCCGCTCCAACTCATCTGTAACTATAAGAACCTTTCCCTGTTTCACTTTGGATTGCAGGGGTACGGGGTTACACCCCCCGCCAAAACCGATAGTAGCGACATTAATTACTACATCGCAGTTGGCACAGACAACATCGTCCTTGCGCTGGTAGTAGCCCACGGGCCCGCAGATGTTGCACGCATCCAGGGCTACCCCGAATCCCCCTTTACCTTTCCGGATGGCGATAAATCTAACCTGAGTCCCCTTCCCCGTCGTGAAAACATAACGGTGTAGTTTACCGTCCATAAGGGATTCAGTATTAAGTTCCAGCATTCCATTCACGGCAGTTAGGGGCGTAGCCGGGGAAAGCGCGACCTTCCGGTTAGCATAGGCAAAGTTGATCGCCATGAGGAAAACCACGCCGAAGATTAAGGCAGAGGCCGCCCCGCTCCAGCGAAGATCCCGGCGCCGGGCAGCTTTGGCTTTGCGGACTTGAGCAGGATTAAGCCGGCTAAGTTCATCCGGCCGGTTTTTCCACCTCAAAGCGGCCGCCCTTAGCACCAGTAAACCTGCTACAGCCAGGTAAGTGTAAAAGAATACCGCAGAATTGTTAACCAGGGGAATCATCAATTTCATAGCTGCCGGGGTCAACGGGAGCACTTCGGTAGCAAAAAGGACTTGCAGGAAACCTACTCCCTGACCTGCAACCAAAGTTACTAACATGACCGAAGCAAAGAAGTTGAGATCTCTCCTGCTGAGGCTTGAGCCGGCCTTATTAAAAGCCAGCCCCAGCAGAAAGGCCAGAAGAACGCCTACAAATCCTAAGCTGGCCTTAAGTAACAGTTCAGTATTGAGAAAATCGGTACTCTGGATGAAAACAGTTGCCGGAAAATTGACTAGTTCCATTCCCCTGGGCAAAACCACCTGACTTGTAACCAGGAACAACAGTGCTTTTTCCACCCGGCTTGATGACTTTGCGACTTCCGGAAATTGCCTGCCTCCCTGGAATAACCACCATAAAAGCCAGCCTTCCCCCAGAATTGCGCCCAATAAAACCAAAGCGTCCAGCATATCCCGAAGGTGAAGGTATTTGCTCCCCGGGACCAGGGCTATACTAACCAGAAACCCGCTCCCTATTCCGCGCCACACTAAACCTTGGAGTTCCCTCCTGTTGTCCTTCCGGGCTGAAAGCATAATCAGTGCTGCCAGCAGAGCCGCTTCCGTTGTACTCCGTAAGGTGGACGCCAGCGCCTCCAACATATTTTCCATCCCCTTTTTCAGCAGTCCCAGGAAATCTTTTTTAACTGCTTATCCTTATTTTTTGGGCATCCAGGGAAAATCCCATTCCAACTCCAGGGGTTTAGTCCAAAATCTGCCTTCCACACCGGTCTCCTTATCAACATGCAGGAGATAATCCTGCTTAAGCGGAGAATCGATAGTCAAAGCAACCTTGTAATTGCCTGCCCCCATCATCTTTACATTGGCCCCATAGTGTGCGCCGTCACCGGCATTCATTGGCATAAAAGTTCCTGCTTGTTCCTGACCGTTGTCCACATTTTTGAGCTTGTAGTGAACGGAAAGATAAGGAATAAATTCTCCGGCCCCAAAGCCCACTTTATTATCCTTGACGGCTGCAATATCCGCTTCTAAGTGGATATCTGCCTGGTCAGGCTTCAGACCTGCCTTTTCGACAGGCTCCATGTGCACAGCCTGGAAATATACCATGCCGACTTTCATGCCCTCTACTTCTTTTTCATCGCCAATGGGATATTCCCGGAAACCGCTACCGTTATTGGCTTGGCCGTTTTCATCACCCTGGGCCGCTCCATTCTGTTTGGCTACATCCTGCTTTGCCTCACCGGTAGCTGTTCCCGCTGTACCCGCCGGATTACCGCTGTTTCCGGCGGAGCAGCCGATTAATAAGATTGCACCGGCAGTTACAACCAGGGTCATTAGGCCTTTTTTCCAAAATCGACCGTTGAATTTTTCTGTATTGATAGTCATACAATTTCTAACCTCCGATTTTGATTTTCTTTTTAGGTCCCGGCCCGGGTAATAAACCAAATATTATCCCGCCTAAGGCTGCCAGGAGCAGCACAACCTGCAGGGCCAAGCTTTGCCAGGTGGGATATATTCCTAGCAAATCAACGATAGGCACCCCGGGCACAGGCGTGCTTCCCACCAGTCCCCCCGCCTGCAATTCCCTAACCCCCTGACCGGCAAAGACAAAGGCTAGGTAATACATGAGCAGGCTGGTTCCAATAAAAAAGGGCTTCATTGGAATCTTCACACTGCCCAAGCGCACTGCCACAAAGAGTACGGCCAGGGTTACACAGCCCAGGGCAAACCCCAGGGCGATCATCCCCAGGCTGCCTCGCCCCGTCCCGGTAAGCAGGGCCTGGTAGAAGAGTACGGTTTCCGCCCCCTCCCGGTACACAGCCAAAAAGGCGGTAAACCAAAGGGCAAAGGTGCTGCCCGCAGTTAAGGAAGATTGAATCTTTCCTTCTATGTAGTCGCGCCACTTTTTGGCTTCAACCTTGCTCAGGAGCCAGAAACTCACCGAGAAGAGTACCGCTACGGCAATTAGCATGGTGATCCCTTCCAGGATTTCCTGACTGGCCCCGCTGATGTTAAACAGTACTTTGATTGCCAGGGCAGTGACAAAACTGGCCGCTACAGCCACTAAGGCGCTCCGGTAAATGACTTTAACCTTGTTACCGTTTCCGGACCTCTCCAGATAGGCAATGATTGCACCCAGGATAAGAATGGCTTCAAACCCCTCCCGGACGAGGATTAGAAACGAAGAAAGAAAGAAACTATATTCACCGTTTTCCGGACCACTCAAGGTGGCAGCATCCTCTCTTAACTTTGCCACCAATCCTTTAGCCGCCTTTTCCACTTCCTCCTGTGAAGCTCCTGTTGTCATCAGCTTGCGGATGAGCCGGAACTCTTCTTCCAATTCCGCCACCCGCTGCCCGGAGATTTTAAATTTTACTGCCTTTTCCATCTGGCTGCCTTCAAAAGGTCCGAAATAAGCTTCGTTGACCAGGTTCTTTGCTTCCTCCACCTTCCCCTGTTCATAGGCTTCCACGGCCTGCTCTAATACTGTCTCGATCTGATTGACCACCGGGTGCCAGGACTCCCCGGCCGAGGCAATTCCCCCGGACAGGAGCAGGAGCATTGTGCACAAGATCAGGATAAATAGTTTTCTAGCAACATTTTTCACTTATTCACCTCCCCCTTTTGAAACTTAGGGACGCATAACCAAGCGCTTTGATAATTATTATCATAATCAAATATTAACCGTTATCATTGGTAATGTCAACATCCTTTGGATAGTTTTTACGACTGATTACAAGTAAGCTGAAATCCACGGCAAAAAGACGAAAGCATAATTTGCTTAACGAACATAAAGCCCTGTACCATAAATGGTACAGGGCTCTCAGCGCTATGTTTATTAAACTTGCCATTCTTTAACCCAAAGCCTCTTTGACAATCTGATTAACCAGCTTGCCATCAGCTTTGCCTTTTACCTTAGGCATCAGGTAACCCATGACTTTGCCCATTTCCCTGGGCCCTTGAGCCCCGGTGGCCTGTAGGGCTTCCTGGACCAGGCTGCGAATCTCTGTTTCAGAAAGTTGCTCGGGGAGATAAGGCATTAAGATACGTATTTCCTCATTAAGCTGATCTACAACATCTTGACGATTAGCCTTAACATATTCCTCTATGGAATCCCGGCGCATTTTTACTTCCCGGGCCAGAACCTCAATAACTTCTTCCTCAGAAAGTTCCCTTTTTTTATCAATCTCTGCATTCTTGATGGAGGCCCGGGCCATCCGGATAACGGAAAGGCGAAGCTTGCCTTCCTGCTTAGCCTTCATGGCATCCTTCATATCGGCCACCAATCTATCCTTTAGGTTCATTAAGTTGCTCCTCCTTAGGAGAACTTCCGCTTTCTGGCTGCTTCAGACTTCTTCTTTCTCTTTACACTGGGCTTTTCGTAATGTTCTCTCTTTCTTACCTCTGACAGTACGCCTGCTTTTTGGCAAGATTTCTTGAAACGACGAAGAGCACTATCCAGTGACTCGTTTTTTCCAACTTTTACTTCCGACACCTGATTTCCCTCCCTCCACAACCAACCATTGCAGTCAGTGACACTTCAACTGATGCTGTAACTATTAGAGAGGTGCAAATTCGCACATATAACAATTATACAGCAAAGATACAAAACCTGTCAACCAGTATCAACCAGGGGGCCACTTGAGATGCCTTCCCCCTAGCAGGTGGAAGTGGAGGTGAAACACCAGTTGTCCGCCATATTCTTTACAGTTGGAGACGAGACGAAATCCCTTTTCACCCAGGTCCAGTTGCTCAGCAATCCGGGAGGCCACAAGATGGAGATGTCCGATTAGCTTGGTATCCTCAGCGGTAATATCGAAATGAGTCGGGATGTGCTGCTTCGGAATCAGGAGTACATGAACAGGCGCAACAGGGTTGATATCATGAAAGGCCAAAACCTGATCATCCTCGTATACTACCTTGCCGGGGATCTCTTTTTGGACAATCTTACAAAAGATGCAATCTTGCATTTTACACCTCCTCCCTGGGATTGGGTTGAAACAATGAGCATAATCAAATAACATATTCTACAATTGTATGCAAATTCCTGCTTTCCCAAGAAAAATTGCCCTAAATCCGGCTCTAACTATTGATCAATTATGCAGCCACGTAAAGCATCTTGCTGAAACCCCTCCAGAGCAACCTTTACCAGGCAGCCCCGGTCCTGTTCCCTGGCCTTAAAGATCACCCGCAGGTAATTACCGGTTAATCCTTCGTAAAGAGATTCACCTGAGTTGGCAGCACCGGCATCCGGGTAGTCGCCTAGCGCTGCATCGTCCACTCGCTGCTCCACAAGGACATCCATGGTTTGCCCGATGAAGTTGCGGGCAAATTCCCGCGCATTGTCCTTACCCAGCTTGATGAGCTGCCTGCTGCGGCTTTCTTTCAGCTCAGGCGGTACATTGTCAGGAAGTTCAGCTGACGCTGTCCCTTTGCGGGTTGAGTATTTGAACACATGAAGGGCTGCAAACTCCATTTCTTCAACAAACTCCAGGGTATGCAGGAAATGCTCTTCCTCTTCCCCTGGAAAACCCACGATCACATCAGTAGTCACTGCCAGGTCAGGTATCATGTAACGCAAATAACCTACCAGTTTGGCATATTCCATAGTGTTATAGCGACGGTTCATCGCCTGGAGGGTAACATCACTACCGCTTTGCAGCGGAATATGCAGGTGCTTGCAAACCTGAGGGCTGTCAGCTACCACTTCCACCAAGTCAGGCGTGATATCGGTAGGTTCCACTGAGCCCAGGCGCAGCCGGGTTAAGCCGGGAATTTCTATAAGTTTTCGCACCAGGCCGGCTAAGCTAATGACTTGGCCCAGATCCCGCCCATAGGTCCCTATGCAAATCCCGGTCAGGACGATCTCCTGAAAACCGGCAGTACACAATCTTTCAGCCTCTTCGATAACCCGTTCCGGCTTTCTGCTCCGCAGAGGCCCCCGGGCAAAGGGGATAATGCAGTAACTGCAGTAGTTATTGCAGCCTTCCTGAATTTTGATGAAGGCACGGGTCCGGTGTTCTGACTCCAGGACAGATATTTCCTCAAACTCTCCCGCCTCCATAATATTCCTGACCGCATTGATAGGTTCCTGGGATTTCCGGGCCTCCTCCACCAATTCCACAATCCGCCTGCGGTCACTGGTGCCGATGACCAGGTCTACCCCGGGAATGGCCAGTACTTCTCCCGGCGCTGTTTGGGCATAGCACCCGGTTACCGCAACCACCGCGTCCGGATTGGAGTTGACCGCCCTTCTGATCATCTGGCGGGATTTGCGGTTACCCAAATGGGTAACGGTACAGGTGTTGATGACATACACATCAGCCTGCTCAGCAAAATCTACTACCTGGTAGCCATTTTGGTGAAACAGGCTTTTCAGGGCCTCGGACTCGTATTGATTTACCTTGCAACCCAGTGTAGTGAAGGCTACTCTGTTAAAGTCCACCCCTTGTTGTCCCATCAGCCCGTCCCTCCTAAATCTCCCCACTGGTACAAAATCATAGTAAGTACCGCCAAGCCCGCGGTTTCGGTCCGCAAAATCCTGGGGCCCAGGGTCACAGGAATTATCCCCCTTGCCCTGGCAGCTTCGATTTCTTCCGGGTCCAACCCACCCTCGGGACCTATGAATACCCAGACCTCCTGAGGCCTCTGCGAATCAGACCTTTCAGGCAGGGCCGGATTAGAAGCAGCAACACTTTGCACATCCAGGTTAGAAGCAGTTGTCCCCTGCAGGACCTGTTTCAAGCTCTTTTCCTCTTCCCCTTCCCAGGGGACTATCGCAAGTGCACCGGGGGGGACGGCTTCCAGGGCTAATTGCCAGGAGGTCGGCATAGCCACTTCAGGTACCCGGCCGCGCCGGCACTGCTTGGCGGCTTCCAGGGCAATGCGCTGCCAGCGCTCCACGCGCTGCCTGGCTCTGCTGCTTTCCAGCTTAACTATAGCCCGCTTGGTTTCCACCGGGACTATTTCAGTCACACCCAATTCAGTGCTCTTTTGGATAATCAGGTCCATCTTGTCCCCTTTAGGGAGTCCCTGGACCAGGGTTACTTTTAACTCCGGATCCCGGTTAACACTGCTGACCTCGACTACCCGGCCAATAACCTCTGCTTTAGAGGTGGCTGTAATCTCCACCCGGTAGTCGGTGTTTTGACCGGTTGTGACCGTGATGTGGTCTCCTTTCGTTAGCCGCAGGACCCTGGTAATGTGCCTCACATCTTCACCGGCGATAACCACCCGGTCTTCCCTGAAACTGTGGGGTTCAACAAAAAACCGGGCCACTATGCCTCCCCCTTCCGGGCCTGAACAGCTACCCAGCCCTCCCGGCGGGTGACCTTGGCAATTTTGAATCCGGCCACTTCCAGAGCGGTTTCCACTTCAGCAAAGCGTTCTTCAATTATTCCGGAAGCAATAAAGAGTCCCGCAGGCTCCAGGGCGGTGTAAACCTCAGGACAAGCCAGAATGATGATGTCAGCAATGATGTTGGCCACCACCACTTCAGCCTGACCGTCCACCACATCCAGGAGATTGCCCTCCAGAACTCTTACCCGGTCGGATACATCGTTAAATTCAACGTTTTCCGCCGCCACCCGGACAGCCGTTTCATCCAGGTCCACCGCCGTAATGTCGGCCGCTCCAAGCTTAGCTGCTATTATTGCTAAAACTCCGGAACCGGTACCCACATCAAAGACTTTTTCACCGCCCCGGATATTTTCCTCCAGGGCCTGGATACACATGACCGTTGTGGGGTGGGTCCCTGTCCCGAAGGCCATCCCGGGGTCCAACTCCACTACCAGGTCTGTAGGTTCCGGGGTGTAGGCCTCCCAGGTAGGTTTAATGACCACCCTGGAGCCAACTTTTTCCGGCTTATAATAGGTTTTCCAGGAGGTCGCCCAGTCCTCGTCCTCTACAGTGGAAAAACTGAGCTCCACAAAGCAATTTGGCAGGCCGTACATCTTCAGGTTATTGATGGCATTTTTCAGTTCCTCAACCTTTTCCTTAAGGTTATTCCCTTCTGCCAGGTAAGCTTTAACAGTAACCTTGTTGGGATCGACCGTTTCCTCCGGAAGTTCATAATAGTCCCAGCGTTTTTCCTCAATATACTGCATCTTAAGCTGGGGATCTTCAATAATGACTCCACCGGCCCCCACCTCATGAAAGATGTTGGCCACTGCTTCCAGCGCATCCCGGTCGGTAATAACCTGAATTTCTTGCCACCGCATGTGCTTTCCTCCCCTGCTCTATGGTGAGTAGCAGTTGTATTCATATTCTAACCAGTACAGGCAGCTTTTACTTTGGTGTTTTAGCCTATAAAAGCGTCTTTTACTTTTTCAAAAAAGCCTTTTTCTCCACTCACTTCTACAGGTTTTTCCCCACTTAAATCGGCAAATTCCCTTAGCAGCTCCTTTTGGCGGTCGGAAAGCTTGGTCGGAACTTTGACCACCACCCGTACATGCTGGTCACCCCGGCCATAGCCGTGGACATCAGGAATGCCTTGATTCCGCAGCCGGAAAGTAGTCCCGGTCTGTGTTCCCGCGGGGACCTTCAATTCGGCTTTACCCTCCAGGGTGGGAACCTCAATTTCGTCACCCAGGGCTGCTTGAGGGAAGGAAAGCTTTACTTCACAGTAAACATCATTGCCCCTGCGGGTGAATATCTTATGAGACCTCACCCTGATAAACAGGTAGAGGTCACCGGGAGGTCCTCCTCTGGTCCCGGGTTCACCCTGTCCGGAAACCCGCATCCGGGAATCATTGTCAATCCCTGCAGGAATCTTGACATGAATGGTCCGGGATTTGCGTACCTTGCCGCGGCCGTGACAAGTGCGGCAGGGATTCTCCACGATCCTGCCCTCCCCGTGACAGGCATTACAGGTACGGCTCTGGACTATCCGGCCAAAAGGCGTATTTTGGGCAAACTGAACCTGACCTGCACCACCACAGGTCGGACAGGTCTTGGGCTGGTAACCTTCCGCTGCACCACTGCCACCACAGGTATCACAATTCTCAGTGCGCATGATTTCAAGGTCTTTTTCTAATCCGAAGGCAGCTTCCTCAAAGGAAAGTTCCAGGTCATAGCGGAGGTCATTGCCCTTTTGGGGTCCTTTGCGCCTGCCGCCGCCCCCGCTGCTGCCGCCAAAGAACATATCAAAGATATCGCCGAAGCCTCCGAAGTCAGCCCCGGTGAAGCCCCCGCCAAAGCTGTTAGGATCAACTCCGGCATGGCCAAACTGGTCATATTTGGCCCTTTTTTCCTGGTCAGAGAGAACTTCATAAGCTTCTGCAGCTTCTTTGAACTTGGCTTCCGCTTCTGCTTTGTTGTCCGGGTTCGTATCCGGATGGTACTGGCGGGCCAGTTTACGGTATGCCTTTTTAATCTCGTTTTCCGTGGCGTTTTTGGCAACGCCCAGCACTTCATAGTAGTCACGCTTGCTCATGTTTACCTCCTGGGAAAGACTGGGCCTGTTTGGCTCCGGAACAGTGGGCCTGTTGACTCCGGAAGGGTGGGCCTATTTAACTCCTGAACAGTGGCAGCATAAGGACAGGAACAGGGACCTGTTCCTCCCTGTTCCTATTAATTATGCCACATCTATTACTTCTTGTCTTCATCAACTACTTTGAAGTCAGCATCCACTACATTAGGATCATTGTTGGCAGCACCGGAGTTACCGCCTGCGCAGCCACCGGGGCCGCAATCTCCGGGATTGGCGCCCTGGGCCCCGGCCTGCTGGTACATAGCAGTGGTGAGTTCGTATAATACCTTGGTAACTGCTTCTGATTTGGCTTTGATAGCCTCTGTGTCTGTCCCCTTCAGGGATTCCTTCAGTTCTTCCACGGCCTTGTTGATTTCTGCTACCTTAGCAGCATCAGCTTTGTCCCCGAAATCTTTCAGGGACTTTTCGGTCTGGTACACCAGGGAATCGGCCTGGTTGCGGACATCAACCTCTTCCTTGCGTTTGCGGTCTTCCTCGGCATGGGCTTCGGCATCCTTAACCATTTTATCAATGTCGGCATCGGAAAGGCCGCCGGAGGAAGTGATGGTGATGTTTTGACTCTTTCCGGTCCCTTTGTCGGTAGCGGAAACATGGACAATCCCGTTGGCATCAATGTCAAACTTCACCTCAATTTGGGGAATGCCCCTGGGTGCCGGGGGAATGCCATCCAGGACAAAGCGTCCCAGAGTCTTGTTATAGGCAGCCATTTCCCGTTCACCTTGGAGCACATGGATTTCCACCTGGGTCTGGTTGTCAGCGGCGGTGGAGAAAACCTGGCTCTTAGATGTAGGAATGGTGGTATTGCGTTCAATCAGCTTGGTAGACACTCCTCCCAGGGTCTCAATGCCCAGGGAAAGGGGAGTCACATCCAGGAGCAGGACATCCTTTACTTCCCCGGCTAAGACTCCACCCTGGATAGCGGCGCCAAGGGCCACGCACTCATCCGGGTTAATGCCTTTGTGGGGTTCTTTACCAAGAATCTTGCGGATGGCCTCCTGAACAGCGGGAATCCGGGTGGAACCCCCTACCAGGAGTACCTTGTCAATGTCTTTCGGGTCCAGGCCTGAATCGGACAAAGCCTGGCGGGTGGGACCCATGGTCTTCTCCACCAGGTCCGCGGTAAGTTCATCAAATTTGGCCCGGGACAGGGTCATTTCCAAGTGCTTGGGCCCATTCTGGTCGGCGGTGATGAAGGGCAGGCTGATGGAGGAAGTAGTTACTCCGGACAGTTCCTTTTTGGCCTTTTCTGCCGCCTCTTTTAAACGCTGCATGGCCATGCGGTCGTTTTTCAGGTCAATGCCATTTTCTTTTTTAAATTCAGCTGCCATCCAGTCTATAATTCGTTCGTCGAAATCGTCACCACCCAGGCGATTGTTTCCACTGGTAGCTTTAACTTCAAAAACCCCGTCCCCCAGTTCCAGGATGGACACGTCAAAGGTACCGCCACCCAGGTCATAAACCAGCACAGTATGGTCTTCTCCTTTGTCCAGACCGTAAGCAAGCGCCGCCGCGGTGGGCTCGTTGATAATCCGCAGCACTTCCAGGCCGGCAATCTTCCCGGCATCCTTGGTAGCCTGCCGCTGGCTGTCTGAGAAATAGGCAGGTACGGTAATTACAGCTTGAGTTACCGGTTCACCCAGATAAGCCTCGGCATCAGCCTTGAGCTTCTGCAGGATCATCGCGGAGATCTCCTGAGGGGTGTACTTTTTATCATCGATTTGCACTTTATAGTCGGTGCCCATCTGCCGCTTAATAGAGGCGATGGTCTTCTCAGGGTTGGTTACAGCCTGGCGCTTGGCTACCTCACCTACCAAACGCTCACCGGTCTTGGAAAAACCCACAACAGAAGGAGTAGTTCTGGCCCCTTCAGAATTAGGGATTACTACTGCTTCCCCGCCTTCCATTACTGCTACACAAGAGTTTGTAGTCCCCAAGTCTATACCTATTACTTTTCCCATTTTCTATACCTCCTAAATGTCTATTCAGATACAGCCACCTTGACCATGGATGGCCGAATGACTTTTTCTTTTAGTAAATAACCCTTTTGGAACTCCTCCACCACGTGGTTGTCGGGGTGCTCAGCGGAGGGGAATTGCATTACCGCCTGGTGTTTTGCCGGGTCAAACTCCTGGCCCACGGCACAGATAGGTACCAGCCCCTGGCCTGCCAGGGTGTCCTTTAACTGCTGGTAAATCATTTCCACACCCTTCTGCAGGCCGGCGTCGTCACCCGTGGCTGCCAGAGCCCGTTCCAGGTTATCCAGCACAGGTAACAGGCCGCAAATCAGTCCCTCCGCCCCGTAGTTGAGAAGTTCCTCTTTCTCAAGCCTGGTACGGCGCCGGAAGTTCTCGAAGTCCGCCTGCAGGCGCTGCAGCCTGGTATAGTATTCCTCGGCCAGGGCTGTCTGCCGGGCAAGTTGTGCCTGCACAGCCGCAAGAGATTCCTCTGCCTGGGAATCCTCATCCCGCGCATGCCCCGCCTGGGCCTCCGGGTCTACCGGTCCTTGCTGCCCTCCGGTTTCTGCTGCATCTGCCCCCGGAGCTTGAGCAGATTGGCAGGAACAATTATATTCAGCCTGGTCTTCACTCTCACAGGCTTTACATCCATCCTTGCGCATAATCCACCTCCATTATCTCCTCTGCTGCTTAATAATTACACTATCTCCCCGAAGTCATTCTTCGGCGAACGGCCTTCCCTTTTCTTGATAATAGTGTCAATCCTCAGGATAGCCTCGGCAATCTCACCTGCGGCCTTCAGGGCGTAAATCTTGACCAGGGCAGGGTCCACTACCCCCAAATCAATCATGTCGGCTACCTCTCCGGTGTCACAGTCCAGGGCCAGGGAGTCTTTGCCCTGCTCAGCCTGAGCTGCCATAATGTCCCCGAGTTTCTCCAGAGGGTTAAACCCCGCATTATCTACAATCTGAGCCAGGGGGCGCTTAAGGGCAGCGCTGACACAATCCACCCCGTAAGCTCCCATGCCCCGGATATTATCCCGCAGGCGCTCCACTTCCCGGGCAGCCGCCAGTTCAATGGCCCCACCGCCGGGGACAATGCCCCCTTTAATTGCAGCCTGAATGGAAGAAGCGGCATCTTTGGCAATTCGCTCCCGCTCCCCTACCACTTCTTCTGTGGCAGCGCCAACCAGGACAGTGGCCATAGGCTTGCCTTTACCGCCCAATATGCGCAGGTGTTCCAGCTTCTCATTGACAATTACTTTTTCGGCCTTACCAAAATACTTCTTCAGCTCTGCGAGGTCCTTTTTCAGGCCGGTCCGCTTAATCACCCTGGCGCCGGTATGTTCTGCGGCTTTGCGCAGTTCCTTATTGGCCACCCGCTGGATGACCATGACTCCGGCATCACTGAGGATTTCTTCAGCTACATCGGCCACTCCCCTGTCTACCAGGACCACCTTAACCCCGGACTGAACTATTTTTTCCACATTGTCCTTAAATTCATTCTGCAGTTCCAGAAATCTGGCAAAACCAGCATCAGTGGAGAGAGCCTCATCCTCCAGTTCCTCGGGTTCCAGGGCATCATCAATCACCAAAATCGAGGCATCACCGGCCTGCTTAGGCATTTGCTCATTAAGGGGTTCCTTGTTCAGGATGACGCCAAGGAAAACCTCGTTTTCCGCCCCTTCTTCGGCATCAATGGTATCAGCCAGCTTAAAGGAAGCATCGCGGAGTTTTTCCTCGCCTATCAGGCGGGCGGCCTGCACCACCAGGTCGGCGATATCTTCATGCTCGCGGCCGGCTACCAAGGCAATTTGCCTTAACACAGGGTCATCCAGGTTCCGGACCGGTCTGGCCTTTTCCTTCAGGACTTCCAAAGCCCTGCGCACACCTACCCGGATGCCTTCAATCACCCGGGAGACAGGAACCCCCTTGACTACCTGGTTAACTCCTTCGCTGACCAGCGCTCCTGCCATGACAGTGGCCGTGGTGGTGCCGTCACCAATTTCTGCTTGCTGGGCCTTGGCGATGTTGATGAGCATTTTTGCTGCGGGATGGTTGGCCTCCATCATGGTGAGGATGGTAACACCGTCATTGGTAATTACCACTTCGCCAAATTTATCCACCAGCATGGTATCCAGGCCCTTAGGACCCAGGGTGCCTTCCACTGCCGAAGCGATTGCCCGGATAGCATTGGCATTGGTCATTAGAGCTGCCAGTTTCTCGTCCACTTCACTTCCGGTGCTGGCTTGCTGCTTTAAACTCATTCCTTTACCTCCTGAGTCTGGTTAGGATTACTTGCGCTTAATAGGATTACTTGCGTTTAAAGGGTTAGATTTACTTGCGTTTAAAATGACTGGTTAACAGTTCCGAAAGGTTGTTATTAATAAAATCCACTACTGATACTACTTTGGCATAATCCATGCGGGTAGGCCCTAAAACCCCGATCGACCCT
>JAJZTU010000329.1 GCA_021848765.1 Bacillota bacterium | reverse complement strand
GGTCCAGTTGTTTTTTGATATTATCCGTCCCATTGGCATTATCCAGAAAGACTGACCGCTCAGCCCAGGGAACCCCCATTTCCCTGGCCAGGTCTGGAATTACCGTCTTCTCTGTAGTCCTGCTGTCCAATACAAAGAGGTTGTTGGCTTTTAGTTCTCTGAGGACCGCTTTCATCATTTTGCGGTCAGCAGTAATTTTCGAACCGGTATGATTACTGAGGCCGACAGCCTCAGGAAGTTGGATAATAGCAGCTCTTATCCGCCGGGAAACTTCATCCTCACTTAAATCAGGGGTTATTGCCCCGGGGCCCAACCAACTGGCTTTGCCAACTTCCGGCGCCATGGGCATATGGATAATCACTTGGTAGCCCTTTTGAACAGCCAGGCGTGCTTCCTCCCGGGTATTCTCCAGGTTAGGCATTACTGCGAAGGTTATGGGATAGGGCAGGGCCATCATTTCTGAGGTGCCTTTCGCGTTTTGTCCGAGATCATCAATTACTATGGCTATTTTGACTTTTCGCTCCAGGTAGCTTGCCCGAAAAGGGGAGCTAAGTAACAGGTGCCCACCGGGACTAATTTCCTTTTGGCCTTCTACCTGAATTTGCACTTCGGTTATTCCGGGGAACTGGATTAAGGTCTTGTGGATGGCCAGGATAAAGTCATTTTCCTCCGCAAGGCTTCCGGAGAAGTTTTCCACCAGTTCTTTGCTGAAATTTAACTTAGCCAGGGAACCTTCTATTTCCAAACCCAGGAGCCTGGTTCCGGCCGGGAAAATTGGTTCTAATTCCGGCTGGGTGGGGCCCTTTAAGAGTTCTTCGACGGCTGTTAAGGCTTTTGCCTTCAGCTCGGATCCGGCAAATTTTCCCTGGGTCAGGGTGGGTACAGTTTGGGGAAAAGGACGGATTTCCAACGCCAGGTGGTCTCCTGCCGGGGATTGTTTGAGGAAATAGAGTTCCAATTTATTAATCCCCGAGGTAATGACTGTTGGGCTATTGGCCGGGGGATCCCCGGTCACAGGATCCCCCGTGAGAGGATTGCCCCCCACAGGATTACCGGGCTTGGGGTTATTGGAGCCGGAATTATTAGCGTAATACTTTTGTAGCCCCATTACGATAGCTTCGGCGATTTTTTGTTTATAATCCGCCTTCTGCAGTAGTTCCCGCTCTTCCCAGTGGGACATAAAGCCTACCTCCACGATTAAGGCCGGCATGGCCGTATTACGCAACAGGTAATAATCACCGGCTTTGGCTACCCGGCGGTTACGGGGCTGGAGCTTGCGCAGTTCCTCCTGAATTGCTTCCGCCGCTATCCTGCCACTGTCGGAAAGAGGGTGATAAAAGGTTTCCATTCCGTAACATGAGGGATGACGATCTTTATTAGCATGGATGCTGAGGAAAATGTCAGCTTTCATCTCTTCAGCCATACGTACACGTTGATCCAGTTCACTGCGCTTTAGTTCCCGCCTGGTTCCCCTGATTCCGGGTCTGTAAAAGTCAACATCGGAAGTTCTGGTCAGGGTGACCTTGGCGCCTCTTTTTTTCAGCAGGTCCGCAACTCTGAGGGAAACATCCAGGTTGATGTCCTTCTCCAGGATTCCTTTGTACATTGCGCCCGGGTCAGTGCCGCCGTGCCCGGGGTCAATCACTATGGTCTTCCCGGGCAGGGAATTATTACCCGGTTCCAGGACGGAACGATAAAGAGGCCACCAAAAGTATGCCGAAAGACTTACCACCAGGAGAACAGCCAAGGGTAAGACCAGGACAGGCTTTGGCCCACGCTGTCGCCTCCTGGTCCGGATAATCAGAATGGTTGGCTTTCTGAGCACGGTTGCCCCTCCTTTAGCGTCCGGTTTTTTAAAATTCTGCCAGCCGGTTTTCGATTTTTCGGCTTCTTTAATAATATTTGGGAACAGCTTGGCCTAGTCGGTTTTTTTCTTATTTACCCTACATTTCCTTGATGGCTGGTAAATAAAAGCTGTTGACTTGCAGGCAATTGGCGGAGGGGATATAATATGTCTATGAAATTTTACCAGCATATTGGTTTAAAGGCCGGTGAACAAGGTGAGAATTTCAGATATAGGCGAATTTGGTTTAATTGAACTCCTGGCCCGGCAGCTTCCGGAACCATCCTCGGCCGTAGTGAAGGGGATTGGTGATGATGCTGCGGTTATCAAAGGGAACGGGTCAAATTCTACCATTTTTACTACAGATATGATGGTCGAGGAGATTCACTTTTCACGCCGCTTTTGTTCAGCTTATGAGATTGGCTGGAAGGCCTTAGCGGTTAATGTAAGCGATATTGCAGCTATGGGGGGTCGTCCAACGGTTGCGGTAGTTTCTGTGGCAATCCCGGTTGACTGGACAGTGGAGGAACTGGAAGGGCTGTACAAGGGACTGGGGGAGGCAGCCCGGATTTACCGGGTGAGCATTGTTGGAGGCGATACGGTGAAGTCCCCGCAAGGCCTGAATATAAATGTTGCTCTCCTGGGTGAAGCTGAGCCGGACAAAGTCGTGTACCGTTCGGGAGCAAGACCTGGGGATACTGTCCTGGTTACCGGAACCCTGGGGGATTCAGCGGCAGGACTGGCCCTGTCGCAGGACCCGGAGCTAACCGGGCCTGCCGGGTGTTGTGAAGCGCTCCGCGAACGGCATAAAATGCCGCTGGCCCAGGCATTGGCAGGCTATAATCTGGCCCAGGCAAGGCTGGTTAACTCCATGAATGATATCAGTGACGGCCTGGCCAGTGAAATCCATGAAATTTGCAAGGCCAGCGGAGTGGGTTGCCGTCTGCAGGCAGAGAGCATCCCGGTGTCTGAGGAGACGAAGATACTGGCCGGAATATTGGGGACTGATCCTCTGGAGTGGGCACTCTTTGGGGGAGAGGATTTTCAGTTAGTCTTTACCCTGGCGCCTGAGCGTGTTGCTGAGGCTCAACAGCTCCTATCCTCTCTGGGAGTGGCCTCTGCTGCGATCGGTGAGATAGTTCCCGGCTCTGAAGTGGTTTTGGTGAAAGCAAATCGGGATAAAGCCGGTCTGGAGAAAACTGATCAGGATAAGGGTGTTCGGGATGAAGCTGTCCGGGAAAATGCAAATTACCGGGAGATAATTTTGCAGCCCAGGGGCTATAACCACTTCGCCCCGGAAAAAGATTGAGGTGAGTTCCGTTGCTGGTTGTGGAAACCGGCTCCCCTGAGGAGACAGCCTGTTGGGGAGCGCTAATTGGAAAATATGCCGGGGAAGGGCTGGTTGTGTGCCTGTGGGGCGATCTGGGGGCGGGCAAGACCCAACTGGCTAAAGGGGTGGCCCGGGGTCTGGGAATAAGCAGCCATGTAACCAGTCCTACCTTTACTTTGATTAATGAATACCAGGGGCGGCTGCCCCTCTTTCATATGGACCTCTACCGGTTGGGAGATGTGGATGAAGCTTACGACCTGGGATTGGAGGAATACTTTTTCGGCCGGGGAATTTCCCTGGTGGAATGGCCTGAGCGCATTGAAGAATTGTTGCCTGAGGAGCGTCTGGACCTTCGCCTGGTGAAGCTTGAAGAGGACCGGCGCCGCCTGGAGTTTTTGCCCATAG
>JAJZTU010000031.1 GCA_021848765.1 Bacillota bacterium | reverse complement strand
CCGCTGCCGTATCCCTGACCTCCCACTTAAGCTGCCGCATGCGGGTTCTGCCTTGGCCACCCCGATAGCAGCGGGCTTCCATGGCCAAGGCCAGTTGGTCGGCCCTGCGAAAAGCGCTGAGGAACAGCGGAATCAGTACCGGGAGATAAGCCTTGGTACGCACGAAAATGTTGCCTTGGTCCAGACCGGCCCCCCGGGCTTTCTGGGCATTGATTATTTTTTGGGCCTCTTCCAGCAGGGTAGGAATAAAGCGCAGGGCTATGGTCATCATCATAGCCAGCTCGTGAGCCGGCAAGCCCAAGCGGCGAAATGGAGCCAGCAGTGCTTCCAGACCGTCAGATAGGGCAATCGGCGAGGTAGTAAAGGTCAATAACGAGGTAACAACTACCACAATAGCCAGTCTTAGCGTTGCATAGGCCCCCTGATTTAAGCCCTCTTGGGAAATGGCCACAGGACCAAGGGTAAACAGGGTCTTACCCGGAGTAAAGATTAACGGCAGGATTAAAGTAATTGCCATCAACCAGAGCATCGGTCGAAGACTCCCCAGGAAAACCGGCCAGGGTATCCCGGACAGCTTGATAATTCCTACTACCAGGAGACCCAGGCCACCCAGAAGGAAATAATCATTCACGACAAAGAAACTGGTCATGAACAGAAAAATCCCGGCCAGCTTGCTGCGGGGATCCAGCCTGTGCAGCCAGGAATTGCTTGGATAGTATTGACCTAACATTAATTCCTGCCACATGGGCTTCCCCCCTCGTATAATCAAAGCAGCTTCGTAACCGCCGTCCAGGCCTCTTCCCAGGTCAGGGCCCCTGTTTCTACCGGTATCCCCCGTTCACGCAGCCCCAAGACCAGCCTGGCGCCCTCCGGGACTCCCAAGCCCATATCCTCCAGTTCCCGTTGGTGGCTAAAAACCTCCTGCAGAGGTCCATCCAACTCTTTCCTCCCCTGGTTCAGCACCACCAAACGCCTGGCACACAGCGCCAGTTCCTCCATGTTATGTGAAACCATCACCACAGTCAAATTTCTTTCCCGGTTCAGCCGTATCAGTAGTTCCAGGAGTTCCCTTCTACCCTGAGGGTCAAGGCCGGCCACCGGTTCATCCAACACCAGTACCGAGGGCTCCATAGACAGAATTCCTGCCAGGGCCACCCTCCGTTGCTGGCCTCCACTCAGTGCAAAAGGCGACACCCGGGCATACCTTTCCGTATCAATCCCAACAGCTTCTAATGCCCTGGTCACCGCCTTGCTCACCCGCTCCTCAGGCCACTTTAAGTTCCGCGGTCCAAAGGCCACCTCATCAAAAACGGTACTCTCAAACAACTGGTGTTCAGGAAACTGGAAGACCAGTCCCACCTGGCAGCGCAAACTCTGCCAATCCTGCTTTTCCAGCCAAATATCCCTGCCCATCACCATAACCCTGCCGGAAACAGGCTGCACCAAGCCGTTAAAAAGCTGAATCAGAGTCGACTTCCCCGAACCGGTATGCCCGGCAATCCCCAGGAAGTCACCCTGTTCCACGACGAGGTCAATCCCTGATAAAGCCTCATATTCCCAGGGCAATCCCGGTCCGTAGGTATAGGATACCTGTTCAAGCTTAATCAGGGGGGTTGGGGAACTGCTTACCTGAATTTCCGGATCCGGCCTAACCCCTTGCTTGTCCAAGCCAGCCGGAAAAGTGGGCTTCCCGCCGGTTGATAAATCAGGCCTCCTGCCGGCCGGAAAACCAGGCTTTCCACTCAGTAGCCCAGCCAGATAATTCACCAGTTCCTCCAACTCCACCATTTCTTCAGGCACTTCCCAACCAAGCCGGCGCAGCCTTGACCCAAGTTCCACTGCGACCGGCACCTCCAGACCTAATTTCCTGAGCGCTCCGGCCTGTCTGAACACCTCCAGGGGAGTACCCTGGACCATAATTCTCCCCTGATCCATTACCACCACCCGGTCAGCCAGTACAGCCTCATCCATGAAATGGGTAATCAGCACAACTGCCAGGCCCTGCTCACGGTTCAATTGCCGTACAGTATCCAGCGCCAGCTTTCGCCCTCTTGGGTCTAACATCGCCGTAGCCTCATCCAAAACCAGGCACCGGGGTTGCATAGCCAGCGCTCCGGCAATAGCTACCCTTTGCTTCTGTCCTCCCGAAAGGCGGTGCGGCTGGTGCTCCTTAAAAGACCCCATGCCCACCAAATCCAAAGCCTGATTCACCCTCTGCCTGATTTCCGCAGGTTCGACTCCCAGGTTCTCCGGTCCAAAGGCCACGTCTTCCTCCACAGTGGTACCCACCAACTGGTTATCCGGGTTCTGAAAGACCATGCCCACAATTCTCCGGATATCCCACACTCTGGCCTCGTCCCTGGTATCCAATGCGTCCACCAGGACCTGTCCCTCCCCAGGCAATAACAGCCCGTTAAGGTGTTTAGCCAAGGTAGACTTCCCTGAACCATTGGGTCCTACCACAGTGACAAACTCTCCCCTGTTGACGGCAAGGCTCACCTTGTCCAGAGCCCTGCTTCCCTGCAGGTTCCCGCTACGCTGATAGCTATAACTCACGTCTTTAACCTGAATCAGGGACTCCATGCCTCCTGCCTCCTTGACCAAAACAAAAACGAAAGCCAGGACAACTTGGTTAAGTATCCTGACCTCCAGCCGTATCTATAATGCCTACACCAGCTCCAAAATCACCATTTCGGCAGCATCTCCCCGGCGGGTACCCACCTTGATAACCCGGGTATAACCACCCTGGCGGTCTGCATATTTAGGAGCGATTTCGTCAAAAAGCTTAGCAACCACGCCTTCATCAAAGATATATTCCATTGCCTGGCGCCGAGCAGGCAGGTCACCCTTTTTAGCCAGGGTAACCATCTTATCGGCAATACTCTTAAGCTCCTTAGCCCGGGGGCCGGTAGTCTGAATGCGCTCTTCCCGGAACAGGGAAGTTATCATGTTCCTGAACATAGCGTTCCGGTGGCTGCTCACGCGACCCAATTTCTGATATGCCACGACCGTATCCCTCCTTTTCACAAAAGCTAGCCATACGGGCTTTGCCGTATCTTAATCAAAATTCTACAAGCAATTTAGTCATCGGACTTCTTAAGCCCGAGACCCAAAGCCTCCAGTTTGTGGATAACCTCTTCCAAAGATTTCCGGCCCAGGTTGCGCACCTTAATCATGTCTTCTTCTGTCCGCAGGGTCAGTTCTTCCACAGTGTTGATTCCGGCCCGTTTCAGACAATTATAGGAGCGCACCGAAAGATCCAGTTCCTCAATGGTCATCTCCAGAATCTTGTCCTTGGCCTCCTCTTCCTTCTCCACCATGATCTCCATATCACCCATGGACTCGGTCAGACCCATGAACAAACGCAGATGCTCACTGAGAATTTTCGAGGACAAACTGGCAGCCTCATCCGGACGGATGCTGCCATCAGTCCAAACTTCCAGGGTCAATTTATCATAGTCAGTCACCTGACCAACCCTGGTATTCTCAATTTCATACTTGACCCGGCGAACAGGAGTAAACGCTGAATCCACCGGAATAATGCCAATCACATGGTCTGGCCGCTTATTCCGTTCAGCAGGGACATATCCTCTGCCCTTGGCCACTGCGATTTCCATAAACAAGCGCCCATTTTCAGCCAAAGTGGCAATATGCAGATCAGGATTGAGAATTTCCACATCACTGTCAGCGATAATATCTCCTGCTTTGATTGCGCCTTCCCCAGAAGCTTCTATTCGCAGTATTTTTTCTTCGTCGGTGTACAGCTTCACACACAGGCCCTTAAGGTTCATAATAATGTCTGTTACATCTTCCCTTACTCCAGGCACTGTAGAAAATTCGTGTAATACACCATCGATTTTCACAGAGGTAACCGCGGCTCCCGGAAGAGAAGACAGCAATATTCGCCGCAGGGAATTGCCTAAAGTAACCCCGTATCCTCTTTCCAAAGGCTCGACTACAAACTTGCCATAAGTGTTGTCTTCACTAAGCTCAACACACTCAATCTTTGGCTTTTCAATTTCCAACATCTACCTGTAACCCTCCTTCTCGAGAACTCCTGGGACAGACAAGAGGGGCCTAAGCCTCACCCTTATCTGGAGTACAGCTCTACAATGAGGTGTTCTTGGACCTGAACATCAATTTCATCTCTTGAAGGAATTGCTACAATCTTGCCTGCCAGGGCATTGGAGTCCTTCTCCAGCCAGGCCGGTGCAGCCTTGGACTGGGCATTTTCAGCCAGTTCCTTAAGCTTGGGTGATTCCTTGCTCTTCTCAGCAATGGCGACAACGTCCCCTACTTTGACCAAAAAGGAAGGAATATTAACCCTACTACCATTCACAGTAAAATGACCGTGTCTCACCAGTTGACGGGCCTCGGTCCTGGAACTGCCAAAACCAAGCCGGAAAACTACATTGTCCAGTCTCCGCTCTAAAAGGCGGAGCAGGTTTTCACCGGTGATACCCTTCTGGCGGTCAGCTTTCTCGAAATAGTTCCGGAACTGGTTCTCCAATATTCCATAAATCCGCTTGGCCTTCTGCTTTTCCCGGAGCTGGAGTCCATACTCGGAAACCTTCTTCCGGCCCTGGCCATGCTGGCCTGGGGCATAAGCCCGGCGGTCAATAGCGCACTTACCGGTATAGCAGCGATCGCCCTTCAGATATAATTTAGCGCCTTCACGGCGGCACAGCCTACAAACTGGTCCTGTATATCTTGCCATTCTCTATTTGCACCTCCTATACTCTACGACGTTTTGGCGGACGGCACCCGTTATGGGGAATGGGAGTAACGTCCTTAATGAGGTTTACCTCCAGGCCGGCTGCCTGAAGCGCCCGGATTGCCGCTTCCCGGCCGGCTCCAGGTCCTTTTACAAATACTTCAACTTCCTTCATACCATGCTCCATTGCTTCCTTGGCCGCATTCTCAGCAGCCATTTGGGCAGCAAAGGGAGTGCTTTTCCGGGAACCTTTAAAGCCCATGTTACCGGCACTGGCCCAGGAGATGGCATTACCGTTGGTATCGGTAATGGTGACCATGGTATTATTGAAAGTAGACTTGATGTGGGCCACACCGCGGTCTACATTTTTGCGTTCACGACGCTTGGTTCTGGTTGTTCTGCGTGCCATTAGCCTTTATCCCCCCTTTAATTACTTTTTCCTCTTCGCACCAACGGTCTTCTTGGGTCCTTTTCTGGTCCGGGCATTAGTCTTGGTCCGCTGACCCCGTACAGGCAGTCCCCGGCGATGACGAATCCCCCGGAAGCAACCGATTTCCATCAGCCGCTTAATATGGAGAGCAATATCCCTTCTAAGGTCACCCTCCACCTTAAAGTTCTTGTCAATGGTTTCCCTGAGTTTGCTTACCTCTTCCTCAGTAAGGTCCCGAACCCGGGTATCAGGATTGATCCCGGTCTGGGCCAAGATATTTTGGGAAGTAGGTTTGCCAATACCAAAGATATAAGTCAGGGCGATTTCCACCCGCTTTTCTCTGGGCAAGTCCACACCAGCTATCCTTGCCATTAATTTCTACACCTCCTAATGCTAATACTGTCATACTTTGAGCTTATGCCCCATTCGGCAGTGCAGGTATTTTCAGGTAGTTCCCGGAAATTATCCCGGGCAGCCGCTCTACTCCGGCAATCCGGCACTGTTTAACCTTGTTTCTGCTTATGCTTGGGGTTTTCACAAATGACCATAACTGCGCCCTTACGCTTAATAATTTTGCATTTTTCGCAGATCGGTTTCACTGAAGGTCTTACTTTCATGACCAATCCTCCTTTAAGAGCAACCTACTTATAGCGATATACAATCCTGCCCCGGGATAAATCATAAGGAGAAAGCTCAATTGTCACCCTATCCCCGGGTAGGATGCGGATAAAATTCATCCGGATTTTTCCGGAAACATGGGCTAATACCCTATGACCATTCTCCAGTTCAACTGTGAACATAGCGTTTGGTAGTGGTTCAACCACTTTACCCTCAACTTCAATTACATCCTGCTTGGACATTAGGTTTTTCAACCTCCTTGCACACTCCCGAATCAGCTTTCGAGTTTAGCCCTTAACCCTTCAATAGCCTTACGCACATCGGCGTTAGTAACTCGCTGGCCGCTCTTTACCCTCTCCGCCAGCTCCCCGGCCACCAGTTGGTAAGGCTTCAGGTGCTTGGTACGTTTGCGCTTTGGGGTTTCCACCCGCCGCAGGTCACCATCGACGACCCGCACGAAGGATTGGTCCAGCACTTCATAAATCAAGAAATACCTGTCCGCATCTCGGCCGGCTTTGGAACTAACCAATTGACCTACTATCCATTTGCTGCCAATCACGGTCTGGCACCTCCCCCGGGTCCGCCACTTATAGCTTGGTCAAAATTTCCGGACCCGCCTCGGTAATTGCAATGGTATGCTCAAAATGGGCGGACAAACTGCTGTCTTTGGTTACCACTGTCCAATTATCCAAAAGGGTCCGCACATCAAAACCCCCTGTGTTAACCATTGGTTCAATGGCCAAAGTCATACCCGGTCTGAGCCTCGGTCCTCGCCCCGGTCTGCCGAAGTTGGGTACCTGTGGTTCTTCATGCATACTGCTACCAATGCCATGCCCCACATAGTCTCGCACGACGGAAAAGCCCTGAGCTTCCACATGGGACTGGACGGCGTGAGAGATATCCGAGAGCCGGTTTCCATCTTTAGCCTGTTCAATTCCCTGATATAAAGATGCTTCGGTCACTTCCAGGAGTCTGGCAGCCTCAGCAGAGATATTGCCTACCGGAAGGGTTAACGCGCTATCTCCATAATATCCATTTATTACCGCCCCGACATCAATACTAATAATATCCCCATCTTTTAACTGTCGTAAACCAGGGATACCGTGGACCACTTCCTCATTAAGCGAGGCACAGATACAAGCGGGATAGCCGTGATAACCCTTAAAAGCGGGTACAGCGCCTTGTTTGGCAATAAATTTCTCCGCTAGATCATCCAGTTCCTGAGTGGTAACACCGGGGCTAACGGCTTGCTTAATCTCGGCAAGGGTCCTGGCTACTATTTGGCCAGCGTCACGCATATAGTTTAGCTCCCGTTCCGATTTGCAGCTAATCAAGGCGAACCCTCCTCAAGATTAAATTGATAATCTCTGAGATTACCACCGGTTGCCAACCCCGGTACTATTTAATAAAACCCTGGTAATGCCGCATGAGCATCTGGGACTCCATCTGTTTCATAGTCTCCAGGGCCACCCCTACCACAATCAGCAAGGCGGTACCCCCAAACATAACATTAGGAATCTTGGTAACCAGGAGCATGAAATTAGGCAGAATGGAGATTAAAGCCAGGAAGATAGCACCGGCTAAACTCAATCTCACCATTACCCTATTCAGATACTCCGCAGTAGGCCTTCCCGGGCGCAGGCCTGGGATAAAGCCTCCATACTTCTTCATATTATCAGCCACATCCATGGGGTTGAATGTTATTGCCGTATAGAAGAAGGTAAACCCGATGATCAACAGGGCATACGCCGTAGTATGCAGGACTGTACCCCAGTTGAAGTATTGGACAACCCACCTGGCCACCACATTAGTGGGAAAATAGCTGGCAATAGTAGTGGGGAAAATCAGCAATGAGGAAGCAAAAATAACAGGGATAACCCCAGCCTGGTTTACCTTCATGGGAATATGAGTGCTTTGCCCCCCATAAACCTTCCGGCCAACCACCCTTTTAGCATACTGGACCGGGATTCTCCGTTGGCCTTCCTGAATAAACACAATGCCCGCAATGACCAGCGCCCCTACCACCACCAGGATGATTACACTGAAAGGATTAATTGTGCCGGCTTTCAGCAGCTTGACGATGTTATCGATCGCTGAGGGCACACGGGAAACAATTCCGGCAAAAATCAGGATGGAAATCCCATTACCGATACCTTTCTCGGTAATCTGCTCACCTAACCACATTAAAAAGGCTGTACCGGCGGTCAGGGTGGTCACAAAAACAAACCAGCTGAAGAAACCCCGGTTGTTAACGGCAGCGGCCAGGGCAAAATAAATCCCTGTGGCCTGGACAAACGCCAACAACACTGTCCCGTAACGGGTGTACTTCACAATTATCTTCCGGCCTTCCACACCCTCTTTGGCCATTTTTTCCAGGGTTGGAATAACCACGGTAAGTAATTGCATGATAATTGAGGCGTTAATATAGGGAGTGATACTCATGGCAAAAACAGAGAAGTTCTTAAAAGCACCGCCGCTGATCACATCTACCAGACCGAACAGTGCTCCCCCTTGTTCAATAAACCTTCTGATTTGCTCCAAGTCCACCCCGGGCACAGGAACATGGGCTCCAATCCGGAAAACCAGGATAATCAGCAGGGTGAAGAGAATTTTTGCCCTTAATTCCCCTACCTGCAGTGCTTTGGAAAGAGTAGCTAACAATTAAATCACCTCTGCTTTTCCGCCCGCAGCTTGGATTTTCTCCACTGCAGACTTGCTAAAGCCATGAACCTTAACTGTCAAAGCCTTTTCCAGTTCTCCTGTCCCCAAAATTTTAACCCCGTCCTTAACGGCATTAATAACCCCGCTCTTTACTAAAAGCTCCGGAGTTACCTCAGTGCCATTATCGAAACGGTTCAAAGCGCTTACGTTAATAGCGGTAATTTCTTTTCTAAATACTGCGTTATTAAAACCGCGTTTGGGAACCCGCTGCTGCAAGGGCATTTGGCCACCCTCGAAGCCAGGCCGTACTCCTCCTCCACTGCGGGCCTTTTGACCCTTATGGCCACGACCGGCGGTTTTACCCAAACCGGAACCAATACCTCTGCCTTTACGGGTAGCCTCTTGTCTGGATCCGGGTGCTGGCTGCAGTTCATGTAATTTCATTTTGTACACCTCCCTCATTTAACCTTCTGATCAACCAAAGCTGTCCGCTTGAACCTAATCAACCGGTTGAAACTAAACCTCTTCAACCTTAACCAGGTGTTGTACTTTGTTAATCATACCCCTGATCTGCGGGGTATCTTCGTGGATAACTGAGTTTTGCAATTTCCGCAAGCCCAAGGTCCTTACAGTAACCTTCTGGTCTTCAGGACGGCCAATAGAGCTGCGTACCAGAGTAACTTTTAACTTGGCCACTCTACTTCCCTCCTAACCCAAGAGCTCTTCTACACTCTTGCCTCTCAGTTTGGCAACTTCCTCAGCCCGCTTGAGGTTCTTCAGGCCCTCCATGGTAGCATTAACCATGTTGTTGGCATTGGCTGAACCCAGGGACTTGGTCAAAATATCATGGACACCGGCCAACTCCAGGATAGCCCGGACCGGGCCGCCGGCAATTACTCCGGTACCTTTAGAGGCTGGCTTCAACAAAACTTTTCCTGCACCAAAATGTCCGGTTATCTCGTGGGGGATTGTGGTACCTACAATCGGAACATGAATTAAGTTCTTCTTGGCATCTTCAATTCCCTTACGGATAGCATCAGGAACCTCCGCAGCTTTGCCTAAACCTGCTCCTACGTAGCCATTGCCGTCCCCTACGACTACCAGAGCGCTGAAGCTAAACCGCCGGCCACCCTTGACAACCTTAGCAACCCTGGCTATATTAACCACTTTTTCGCTCAATTCCAATTTGCTAGCATCGATGCGCGCCATTTATTTCCCTCCTTTATCCGTAGATTAAAATTCCAGTCCGGCCTCCCGGGCCGCGTCAGCCAGAGCCTTAATCCTGCCGTGGTAGATACTGCCACCACGGTCAAAAACCACACTGGTAACTCCCTGAGCTTTTGCTTTTTCCGCGATAGCCTGGCCTACTGCCTTGGCTGCCTCAATATTTCCACCAAACGCAACCTTTTCCTGCACTGCCTTCTCAATAGTAGAAGCAGCTACAATGGTGGTCCCGGTTACATCGTTAATGATCTGAGCATAAATATTATTTAAGCTGCGATAAACACTCAGGCGGGGACGTTCCGGTGTACCGAATATTTTTTTCCGCACCCGCAGGTGTTTTTTTGCTTTAATAGCTTTTCTGTCCTGGCGCTTAATCACTTTATTCACTCCTTCCTGGGGTCAGTCCTTTTGCTTAAGCTGCACCGGTGAGCGGTGACTTCCGGCAGGTGAACTTACTTCTTGCCTTTACCCCCGGTCTTACCAACCTTACGGCGGATAACTTCGCCCTCATACTTGATACCTTTGCCCTTGTAAGGTTCAGGTTCCCGCACAGCCCGGATGTTAGCAGCCAGGGCGCCTACCTTCTCCTTGTCAATTCCCTTGACCAGGATTTTAGTAGGAGCAGGAACTTCAATTTCCAGACCTTCTGCAGGGTCAATTTCCACGGGATGGGAGTAACCGATAGACAGGACCAACTTTTTGCCCTGCTTGGAAGCCCGGTAACCTACCCCAACCATTTCCAACCCTTTCTCATAACCCTTGGTAACACCTACGACCATGTTGTTTACCAGAGTACGGGTCAGGCCGTGGAGGGAGCGGTGATTTTTAGTATCACTGGGACGCTCGACTACTATATTACCATCTTCCAAACGGATAATCATATCCTTATTGAGTTCTTTGCTGAGTTGCCCCTTGGGCCCTTTAACCGAAACCAGGTTACCGTCAATTTTGACGTCCACTCCGGCGGGCACAGCAATAGGCATCCTTCCGATTCTCGACATAGTCACACCTCCTGTGCTTGTACTTTGGTGACCGGCTATAAATACTTTAGACTGCAGCCCTGTTTTACCAAACGTAAGCTACAACCTCTCCACCCAGACCTTGTTGTCTGGCCTGCTTATCAGTCATCAGGCCTTTGGGAGTGGAGATTAAGGCAATGCCCAGGCCACCGAGCACCCGCGGAACCTCGTCCTTTTTGGCATAGACCCGCAAACCGGGCTTACTGATCCGCTTTATTCCACTGAGGACCTTGGCACGGTCAGCGCCATATTTCAGGTAAACCCGGATTACACCTTGCTTGCCGTCTTCGATATATTCAAAATCCTTAATGAAACCTTCGGTCTTAAGGATTTCGGCCATGGCCTTCTTCATTTTTGATGCAGGAATTTCTACTTTCTCATGATGCACGGTATTGGCATTCCTGAGACGGGTCAGAAAATCTGCAATAGGATCTGTCATCACCATGTTAACTACCTCCTTCCCTATGTCTTACCAACTGGCCTTGGTGATTCCAGGAATTTCACCCCTGTAGGATAATTCCCGGAAGCAAACCCGGCAAATCCCGAACTTGCGCATATAAGCATGGGGTCTCCCGCACAACTTGCATCTATTATATGCCCGCACAGAAAACTTGGGGGCACGTTGCTGCTTAATAACCATAGATTTTTTGGCCACAGTTTTCCCTCCTTCACCGGCTCCTTATGACGGCGCCAATACTTACTGTGCCCGGAAGGGCATCCCCATCAACCTTAAAAGCTCACGGGCTTCTTCATCGCTTTTCGCGGTGGTTACAAAAGTAATATCCATTCCGCGCAGCTTTTCAACCTTATCATATTCGATTTCAGGGAAAATAAGCTGTTCTTTCAGGCCCAAGGTGTAGTTCCCTCTACCGTCAAAGGATTTAGGAGAAACTCCCCGGAAATCCCTAACCCGCGGCAGGGCAACATTCAAAAGCTTATCCACAAACTGATACATCCGGTCCCCGCGCAGGGTTACCTTAGTACCGATAGCCATGTTTTCCCGGAGCTTAAAACCGGCAATAGATTTCTTCGCTCTGGTCACAATGGGTTTCTGACCGGAAATCTTGGTCAGGTCGACAACTGCGGAATCAATCGCTTTGGGGTTTTGAATGGCTTCCCCTAAGCCCATGTTGATAACGACTTTGTCCAGCTTGGGGATTTCCATTACGTTTTTATAGCCAAACTTCTGCATCAGAGCAGGAGATACTTCGCTGCGAAACTTTTCTTTCAGACGGACCATGGTTGATTATACCCTCCTTTCCCATTGAGGTTAATCCAGAATTTCTCCACACTTTTTACAAACCCGCACTTTTTTGTCATTGTCCAAAATCTTCTTGCCGGTACGCACCGCATTATTGCATTTTCCGCACCACAGCAGCACATTCGAACTGGCTATGGGGGCTTCTTTTTCAATAATGCCGCCTTGAGGCAGCTTCTGAGTCGGCTTGGTATGGCGTTTAACTACATTGACGCCTTCAATTACCACCCGGCCTTCCTTGGGCAGCACCTCAAGGACCTTGCCCTTCTTACCTGTGCTTTTACCGGTGATAACCAGTACTGTGTCGCCCTTTTTCACGTGAATCTTGGGCATGGTCATGGAATCCACCTCCTACTGCTATAAAAACTGCGTTTCTACTCCTAGAGCACTTCCTGTGCCAGGGAGATAATTTTCATAAAATCCCGGTCACGGAGTTCACGGGCCACCGGTCCGAAAATACGAGTTCCCCTGGGACTCTTATCTTCTTTAATAACCACAGCGGCATTTTCGTCAAACTTTATATAAGAGCCGTCCGGCCGTCTTACTTCCTTGTTAGTCCGCACTACAACGGCCTTAACAACATCACCCTTCTTGACAACGCCCCCAGGTGTTGCCTCCTTAACAGCACAAACAATAATGTCGCCAATGGAAGCATACCGGCGGAAGGATCCCCCCAGTACCCGGATGCACATGAGCTTCTTAGCCCCGGTGTTATCAGCTACACTTAAAAGGGTTTGCACTTGAATCATGGTGTATGACCCTCCCTTCAGTTACATCATTTTTACCTTTGGTCATCCCAGGTCGAACTAGATTTGCTCCTGGCGCTCCAGGATCTCCACTACCCTCCAGCGCTTATCCTTACTCAAGGGTCTGGTCTCCATGATCTTTACTGTATCGCCAATCCGGCAAGCGTTCTCTTCGTCATGAGCCTTAAACTTCTTGGTTTGTTTAACCGTCCTGCCATAGAGGGGGTGCCGTACCCGGTCTTCTACAGCCACTACAACGGTCTTTTCCATCTTATCGCTCACTACTGAGCCGATCCGAACTTTCCGCATAGCTCTTTCCACTGTGCTAGAGCCTCCTTTCTGAATACAATCACACTTAGGCCTTTTGCGGCAGCAACTCCCGTTCGCGAATAATGGTTTGAACACGGGCGATGCCCCGGCGTACTTCCCGGATCCGCATAGGATTTTCTAATTGACCAGTGGCCAACTGGAACCGCAGCTTAAAAAGCTCATCCTTTAGGTCAGTAAGCTTTTTGCCCAGTTCTTCGCTAGTAAGGTTCCTGATTTCACTAGCTTTCATTTCCGTCACCACCCGTTTCTTGACTTTTAATAACAAACTTAGTCTTAATAGGCAGTTTGTGAGCAGCCAGCCGCATTGCTTCCCTGGCAGTCTCTTCAGGAACACCTGCCAGTTCGAACAAGATGCGACCAGGTTTAACTACAGCTACCCAGTATTCAGGTGAGCCTTTACCGCTACCCATCCGGGTTTCAGCAGGCTTGGCAGTAATGGGCTTGTCAGGGAAAATCTTAATCCAGACCTTTCCGCCCCGGCGGATGTAACGAGTCATCGCAATCCGCGCTGCCTCAATCTGGCGGTTGGTTATCCAGGCAGGCTCCAGAGCCTGAAGGCCGAATTCGCCAAAAGCAATGGCGCTTCCACCCTTGGCATTACCTTTAAGTCGTCCCCGGTGTACTCTCCTGTGTTTAACGCGCTTAGGCACCAACATTACGCTTTACCCCCTTCTGCAGTTGCAGCGGCCGGCTTGGCTTCAGGCAGTACCTCTCCTTTGTAGATCCAAACCTTGACACCAATCTTACCATAGGTGGTGTCAGCCTCAGCAAATCCATAATCAATATCAGCCCGCAGAGTATGGAGGGGAACTTTCCCTTCGTTATACCACTCGGTCCGGGCAATTTCGGCTCCGGCCAGGCGGCCTGCACAGGCAATCTTAATCCCTTGGGCGCCTACACGCATGGTCCGGGAAACAGCCTGCTTCATTGCCCGGCGGAAAGAAACCCGTTTTGCCAACTGTGCTGCCACATTCTCAGCCACCAGTTGGGCATCCAGCTCGGCTACTTTAATTTCCGCAATATTGACATTAACCTGCTTACGGGTCTGCCTCTCCAATTCTTTACGCAGAGCCTCAACCTCGGTACCGCCCCGTCCGATGACAATCCCTGGCTTAGCGGTATGAATAGTGACCTTAACCCGGTTGGCAGCACGCTCAATCTCGACCTTGGAGACACCAGCGGCAAACAGTCTCTTCTTGATATATCTGCGAAGCTTAATATCTTCAATCAACAGGTTGCTAAAGTCCTTATCGGCATACCACTTGGCATCCCAGTCCTTGATGATTCCGATCCGCAGACCCTTAGGATGAACCTTTTGACCCACCAGTTATCCCTCCCTTTTTTCAGTAACTACTACAGTAATGTGGCTGGTCCGTTTGGCAATAGCATCAGCCCGGCCCATCGCCCGGGGCTTAAACCGCTTAATGATCGGGCCCCCGTCCACAAAAACCTGTGCAATATACAGTGAATCCACATCCATCTCATAATTATGCTCAGCATTGGCTACCGCAGATTTGACCACCTTTTCAATGGCATCAGCAGCATGATTAGGGGTGAACTTCAATATAGCCAGCGCTTCGTCAACCTTTTTGCCCCGGATGAGATCAACTACGTGGCGCGCTTTCCGGGGAGACATACGAATATATTTAGCGACTGCTTTCGCTTCCATTTTAATACCCCCTCTCACCGGTTATCTGACTCCGGAAGCCCTCTCATTACCACTGTGTCCCTTAAAGGTTCTGGTAAGAGCGAACTCGCCCAGTTTATGGCCAACCATATCCTCGGTAACATATACCGGAATGTGCTTGCGTCCGTCATGTACAGCAATTGTATGTCCAACCATTTGCGGGAAGATGGTGGAGCGACGGGACCAAGTTTTGATAACCCGCTTCTCATTCTTGGCATTCATCTCTTCAACCTTCTTCAGCAAATATTCATCACAAAAAGGTCCTTTTTTCAGGGATCTACCCATATCATTACGCCTCCCTTCTGACCGGAAAACAGTTTATCACTTTGGTTAGCAGGCTCCTGCCAACTACTTCTTACGTTTCTTCACAATGAATTTATTACTAGGATTCTTCTTCTTCCGGGTCTTAGCGCCCAAAGCAGGCTTACCCCAAGGAGTAACCGGGTTGCGCCCGATGGGAGAACGGCCCTCACCACCACCATGCGGATGGTCCACAGGGTTCATGACTACACCGCGGTTGGTTGGTCTGATTCCCAGCCACCGGGACCGTCCGGCCTTACCGATGGTAACGTTTTCATGGTCCAGGTTACCCACCTGACCGATAGTAGCCCGGCAGTCCAAAAGAATCAGCCGCACTTCGCCGGAGGGCATCCGGACATGGGCATACTTGCCTTCTTTAGCCATTAACTGGGCGGAAGCACCGGCAGAACGCACCAACTGAGCGCCCTTCTTGGGCTTCATCTCGATGTTGTGAATCACAGTACCCACAGGGATGTTCCGCAGGGGCAGTGCGTTACCAACCTTGATGTCTGCTTCCGGACCGGAATAAATCACATCGCCTACCTTGAGACCGACAGGGGCCAAGATATAGCGTTTTTCCCCATCTGCATAGTTCAGCAGGGCAATCCGGGAAGTCCTGTTAGGATCATATTCAATAGTAGCGACCTTAGCCGGGACATTGTCCTTATCCCGCTTAAAGTCAATAATCCGATACATTCTCTTATGTCCACCGCCCCGGTGTCTAACCGTCAAGTGACCATGGGCGTTGCGTCCAGCGGTCTTCTTGAGGGGCACCAGCAGAGACTTTTCCGGTTTGTCGGTTGTTAACTCTTCAAAGGTAGAAACTGTAACAAACCTGCGCCCCGGGGAGGTGGGTTTAAAGGTTTTGATAGCCATTAAAGGTTGACCTCCTTCTCGCGACTTTCTGCTTATACACCGTCAAAAATTTCGATTTTGTCCCCATCCTGCAAGGTGACAATGGCTTTCTTCTTATCAGCAGTCTTACCAACATAACGGCCAACCCGTTTGGCCTTGCCTTTTATGCTGATAGTCTTGACATCGGTTACTTTTACATTGAAAGCCTTTTCCACAGCATGCTTAATTTCGATTTTGTTGGCATCAGGGTTTACCAGGAAGGTGTACTTGTTATCAGCCAAAAGCCCCATGGTCTTCTCAGATACCACCGGTTTCTTCAGCACTTCATAAGGACTGCGCATTATGCCAACACCTCCTCTACCCTAGCCACCGCATCTTTGGTAATCACCAATTGATCGTGTCTTAACAGGTCATATACATTCAGAGTATTGGCCTGAACAGGCTTAACTCCGGGAATGTTCCGGGCTGATTTCACTACATTGACATCCAAATCAGAAGTAACCACCAGGGCCTTCTTTTCCACCTTGAGATTACTAAGGATTTTGAGCATTTCCTTAGTCTTGGGTTCACTCATGGCCAGTTGATCCAGCACAATAATTTCCCCGGCCTGCACCTTGGAGGAAAGCGCGGATTTCAGAGCCAGCCTCCTGACCTTTTTCGGCATGGTAAATCCATATTTCCTTGGCTTAGGTCCAAAGGTGATTGCGCCACCCCTCCAAATAGGGGAACGGGTAGTACCATGACGAGCCCGGCCGGTACCTTTTTGCCGCCAGGGCTTCCTACCGCCTCCGGCTACTTCGCCACGGCTTTTGGTTGAATGGGTGCCCAGGCGCTCAGCAGCTTGCTGCAGCAACACAGCATCAAAGACTGCGTGTTCATTAGGTTCAATGCCGAACACTTCATCCTTGAGCTCTACTTCGCCGACCTGCTCACCATTTACGTTATATAATGCAACTTTCGGCATCTCAAGTTTTCCTCCTTTCCCAGCGAATCCTTTAAGCCTTCACAGTATCTTTCACGATTAACAGGCCATTTTTCGGCCCGGGAACAGCACCCTTGACAATCAAGAGGTTGCGCTCCTTGTCAACCCGCACTACCTGCAGGTTCTGCACAGTAACCCTTTCACCGCCGGTACGTCCAGGCAGCTTCCGGCCCTTAAATACCCGGGCCGGCCCTTTAGCTCCCAATGAACCCGGCCGACGGTGGTACTTGGAACCGTGAGCCATTGGTCCACGGTGGAATCCGTGACGCTTAATACCTCCGGCAAACCCTTTGCCTCTGGAAGTACCTACCACATCCACACTCTCACCGGCTGCAAACACATCAGCAGTGATTTCCTGTCCAACCTGGAAATCATCAACATTTTCAATCCGGAATTCTTTCACAAAGCGCAAAGGCTTGACTCCGCCCTTGCTAAAATGCCCCTTGGCAGGCTTGTTTACCAGCTTTTCCCTGATCTCGCCAAACCCAACCTGGATGGCATTGTAACCATCAGTCTCAGCAGTCTTCTTCTGAACAATAACACAAGGACCGGCCTCGATGACGGTTACAGGAACCACTTTACCTTCCTCAGTAAAAAGCTGGGTCATCCCTAACTTCTTACCCAAAATTCCCTTCACCACGATTTGCCACCTCCTGTACAATCAATACCTTCAAAGTCCACGCCGCCTGGCGTGCCATACTCAAATAGACAGACTACAGCTTGATTTCGATGTCCACACCTGCAGGCAAATCAAGCCGCATCAAAGCATCGACAGTCTTAGGCGTTGGCTCGAGGATGTCGATTAAGCGCTTGTGTGTCCTCATTTCAAACTGCTCCCGGGAATCCTTGTTGACATGCGGAGACCTCAAGATGGTATAGATATTCTTCTCCGTAGGCAGCGGAATAGGTCCTGCCACAGAGGCACCGGTTCTTTTAGCGGTCTCGACAATTTTTTCGGCGGACTGATCCAAAATTTTGTGATCAAAAGCCTTTAGCCTAATTCTGATTTTTTGCTTGCTCATTATTATTACCCCTCCTTTTCGCCCGATTTTACGGACATTCTCAGTGAAAATTCCCTTTTCCCGGTAGAAAAGCAACCTTTCACCTCATCGCCTGTCGATCAGCCAACAATGATATATTATATCTGATTTTCCTGTAAAATGCAAGAGTTCTTTGGATTTTAGCTAGTTTAATGGGTCAGGTTCGGGTCGACTCCGGGCGGGGTAGTTACCCTTCGGGCACTTACTACGCTTCCGGACCAATCATCTCCTCGCTCCCTGCTCCGGACAAACTCTAATCCTGCATTTCCTGTGGTCACAGTGTCCTCCGCGACGGGACCTGCGTCGTGATTGGTGGCCGGAAGCTCCGTCATGTGCCCGCCGGGTAACTACCCCACCCTCCGTAACTCACGGGCTACCCGGGATACGTAGCTGGCCTGTTCGACCTAGGTCCGGTAACGGGAGACAACCCAACCTAACCCTGCCACATTTCTGCCCAGGTCGGGGCTACCTGCCGGTGAAGGAGCGACTCGCGGAGTACGGTAGCAGCTCTTAGCGAAGGTGTGCAATGGAATCACCCTTGCCGGCAGGACGCCGGCAACCTCGCCGGGGGCACGGACGCCCCATCGGCGAGGTTGGGTGATTCCATTAGCACACTGAGCTTAGAGCTGCACCGGACAGAGCGTGGAGACTCCGAACCGGCAGGTAGTCCCGACCGGAGACAAAACGCGTTCGGCCAAAACAGGCCGCGAATACGTCTTAAACCAGGAAGGCCTGATAAGAGCATTGCCATGTGCACAGTAGTGCCGGTACGATCCCCATTAACATTCTTATAGCCAAGTACTACAATCCACAGATTGCAGTACTTGGCATGTTACAGCAAGATTAGGCTTTAACAGCAGATACAACACCGGAGCCAACAGTCCGGCCGCCTTCGCGGATAGCGAAGCGCAGACGTTCTTCGATAGCGATGGGGGAGATCAGCTCAACGTCAATTTTAACGTTGTCACCGGGCATTACCATTTCTACCCCTTCAGGCAGGGTGCACACACCGGTAACGTCAGTGGTCCGGAAATAGAACTGGGGTCTGTAGCCTTGGAAGAAAGGAGTATGACGGCCGCCTTCTTCCTTGCTCAGGATGTAGACCTCAGCAGTGAATTTAGTGTGAGGCTTAATGCTGCCGGGCTTGGCTAAAACCTGGCCGCGCTCGATATCCTTGCGGTCAAC
>JAJZTU010000328.1 GCA_021848765.1 Bacillota bacterium | reverse complement strand
TAAGGACCGGCATGGAAAAGTAATAGGCAGGAGCAAGCCTGCCTTTACCGTGTCCTTAGCTTTGCTGGACCTGAAGAATGAAGACCAGGAAGCGGTGTTTACCAGGTTAGCCAAAATTCTGCAGATTCCGCTTGAAGATATCCGGACGGCGGTAAAGCAGCAGCCTTTGAAATATGAGCTTGTAAAGATAATGACTGATGTCCCCTTGGATATAGTGACGAAAATTGAGGAACAGCGTATGGATTTACCCGGGGTGATCATTGAAATCGAACCTCTGCGCTATTACCCTGAAGGTGATTTTTTAGCCCATGTGCTGGGCTATGCCCGGCAGACCGGTGACGAAAAATACGTAAAAAGCATGATGGAAAAATATCCGGAAGAACAGTACAAGCCGGGAGACCGCTTTGGCATGGCCGGGCTGGAGCGCTGGTTTGAGCCTGAGCTGCATGGACTGGATGGGGCACGGCAGGTGGAGGTAGACCGGCGGATGCGCCCTGTGCGGGACCTTGGGATCAAAGAACCAATTCCAGGGAATGATTTGATACTTACCATCGACCGGGATTTGCAAAAGGTAGCGGAAGAATCCCTTGACCGGACCATGGCCCAAATCCAGGCGGAATTTCCCAATGCTAAAGCAGGAGCCGTAGTGGTGATAGATGTCCGGAACGGGGAAGTCCTGGCCATGGCCAGCAAGCCTTCCTATGATCCGAACCGCTTTAATAAGCCCATTCCTCCGGAAGAGTGGAACCAAAAGTTCAGCGACCTTTTACCGAACCCTCCCCTCCTGAACCGGGCCATCCGGCCCTACCCCCCGGGCTCTACCTTTAAGATGGTGACAGGGACTGCTGCCCTGGAGTCCAAGCGCTGGGATGAACATAGGAAAATTTTCGATCCGGGCTATTATCCGCTTGGATCAAAGAAGTTCAAGTGCTGGCTTACTTCCGGCCACGGCACGGTTGATCTTCACCGGGCTATCCAGGTTTCCTGCAATACTTACTTTATTACTGCCGGACTTGCCGCAAGTAACGTGGAAATAGCCAGAATAGCTCAAGAATTCGGCCTGGGCGAAAAAACGGGTATCACCCTGCCGGGAGAATCATCCGGTACAGTTCCTACCGCTGAGTGGAAGAAAGCCACTAATACCAGCATTCTGAAGTGGAGATATGAGACAATCTACAGTGCGATTGAGAAAAAGTATAACGCCAGGATTGCCCAGGCTAGTCCTGAGGAAAAGGCCAGGCTGGAAAAAGCCAAAGCCAATGAACTAAAGTGGGCGAGGGCGGATTTTGAGCGGGAGTTGGCCTGGAACACCAGGTGGCAGGCCTTTGATACCGCCAATATGTCCATCGGTCAGGGGGCCAATAACTACACACCCTTACAACTGGCCAATTATACTGCTGCTATCGCCAACGGTGGAATCAGGTATAAGCCCACGCTGGTGAAGAAGATTGTCAGTCCTCATGGGCAAGTTTTGCAGGAGTTTAAGCCGGAAATCCTGCATAAGGTGGATGTTTCACCCAAAACCCTGCAGTTAATCAGGGAAGGCATGTTAGCCGTAACCCAGCCTGGCGGTACAGCTGCAGGCCGCTTTCTTAATTTTCCGGTTAAGGTGGCCGGTAAGACTGGGACCGCCCAGGTATTTGGCAAGGATAACAACGGTCTGTTTGTGGGCTTTGCACCCTATGACAAGCCGGAGATAGCTGTTGCGGCTATTGTCGAGCAGGGTGGACACGGGGGTACCTCGGCAGGGGTGGTAGCCCGGGATGTCCTGGCTCAATACTTTAAGGTGAATCTGAGTCAGGCAGGCACTGCTACCAGTCCGGAAGAATAATGTCACATTTTAGGGGCAAAAAGCCCCTGTTTTTTTTAACCCTGCTGAAGGATTTGCTGCCTTCATGTAGAAATTAACAAAGGCATTGTGATACTTCAGGTCTAATTTTACCAGGGAAGGATCGAGGCAGATGAACAGGGAAGCCGGAATAGGGAAGGAACCTGCCGGTACAGCCTTTGCCGGGGCGCCGGAAACTGAAGATTTGTCTGACGAAGCCACCGTCCTGATTAAGCGCACGCTGCGCTCAGGCCAGAGCATCCATTACCATGGCAATGTGGTAGTTCTTGGAGATGTGAACCCCGGCGCTGAAATAGTGGCAGGTGGCAATGTAATTGTTATGGGGTCCCTGCGTGGGGTGGTCCACGCCGGAGCCACAGGCAATAAAGATGCAGAAGTAACTGCATTTCGGCTCCTGCCTACCCAGCTTCGTATTGCAGATCAAATTACCAGAGCTCCTGACGGGAACTACCCTGATCCGGGTGTAGCGGAAACAGCCAGAATTGTAGATGGAGTAGTAGTTATTCACCAGTACCAACCTCCGGGGGACAAGCTTAATGCCCGGCGTTAAATTTTGAAAACCGAAATTAAAGAGGAGGAACTGCAGCAATGGGAGAAGTAATTGTAATCACTTCCGGTAAGGGGGGAGTGGGTAAAACCACCACCACCGCTAACATTGGGACAGGCTTAGCGGCCATGGGCAAAAAGGTGGTGCTGGTGGATACTGATATTGGCCTCCGGAACCTGGATGTGGTTCTGGGCCTGGAAAACAGAATAGTCTATGATATTGTTGACGTCACCTCGGGGAACTGTAAACTGAGGCAGGCCCTAATCAAGGACAAGCGATTTGAAGGTTTATACTTGCTCCCGGCTGCCCAGACCAAAGATAAAACCGCTGTAAACCAGGAACAGATGAAACAGCTTTGTGCAGACCTCAAGGAGGAATTCGATTTTGTAATCATTGACTGCCCGGCGGGAATCGAGCAAGGCTTTAGGAACGCTATTGCCGGAGCTGAGAGAGCTATAGTGGTTACCACTCCGGAAGTATCGGCTGTACGGGATGCTGACCGTATAATCGGGCTCTTGGAAGCAGCCGAATTAAGGGAGCCGGAACTAATTGTCAACCGGCTGCGTCCCCAAATGGTGAAAAAGGGTGATATGATGGGCATTGATGACATGATAGATATTTTGGCCATCAAGCTCATCGGGGTCGTCCCCGACGATGAGACCATCATTGTTTCCACCAACCGGGGTGAACCTGCGGTGCTTGACCAGAATTCCCGGGCGGGACAGGCCTATCGCAATATCACCCGCAGGATTGCCGGTGAGGAAGTCCCGTTCATGGATCTGGAAGCCGGTGAAGGCTTAATGAACAAGCTGAAAAAGCTCATTGGCATTAAATAGTTAGGCTGTGGAGAAGGGGGTGCCGGCGTTGTTAGATTTTTTGAGCAAGTTTTTCGGCAAGGATACCAGTTCCAGTAAGAATGTGGCCAAAGAAAGATTGCGCCTGGTTCTGGTCCATGACCGGGCCAGTGTTTCGCCTCAGGTATTGGAGGCATTAAAAACTGATTTAATTAAGGTTATCTCCAACTATATGGAGATAGACGAGTCAGCCCTGGAGGTTAACCTGGACAGCAGTGACGACACTGTCGCCCTGGTGGCTAATATTCCGGTGTTACGCATGAAGCGGGTTCAGATAGATGATGCTGTTGAAAAAATTGGGTAACCCCCAATTTTTTTTCTTAGCAGTTACGAATGGCCGGAGCAACAAACCA
>JAJZTU010000327.1 GCA_021848765.1 Bacillota bacterium | reverse complement strand
GGGCATTTTTTTATGGGATATGATGCGCATGGACCGTAACAGCATGGTAGCCAGGGTACGGGTGAGCGGCTTGAGGCCCTTGCGCCATATCCGGCGCAGGGTAGGATGCCGGTTTAGTATTTTAGATAAAGAAGGCTTACCTTTCTACCTGTGGAAAATGCGGCGCCGGAAACTTTTGACGGCTGGGGGGATTTTGTTTGTGCTCACCCTTTATGCCTTGGCCTCCTTTGTATGGTTTGTGGAAGTCGCCGGCGCAAATAAGATTTCCGAAGCAGAAATTCGCAGGGTATTAGCGGCTGAAGGCTTGAAACCCGGGGTCTGGAAGGGAAGTTTGGACCTGGACCGGGTGGAAAAAAGCCTTACCCGGCAGATTTCCGGGCTCGCCTGGGCCGGAGTGGAAATGCGGGGGACCAGGGTAATTGTCAAGGTTGTGGAAAAGGTGATACCTCCGCCTAAGCCTTCACAAGAAGCCGCCAATGTGGTAGCCAAACGGGAGGGTCTGGTGACCGAGGTCCTGGTTCTGACCGGTGAAGCGGCAGTACAGCCCGGGGATGTGGTCAAGCCGGGACAGGTCCTGATTTCCGGAGAGGTACATCCTCCCAATACACCGGGGGGTATAATAACCGGGCAGGGTCAGAAGGGAGAGGAATTTCCCCTGCCGTCCCGGCAGGTCTCGGCCCGGGGAATTGTCAGAGCCCGTACCTGGCGCCAGGGCTACGGGGAAGCTCAGGTGGTGGAAAAGGGCTTGCGGCGTAACGGGGCCAGGGCTGAACGGATTAGTATTAAATGGGGGAAGCGGGAAATAATTATCAAAGGACCAAAAGTTATACCTTTTGCCAGGGCCGAGCAGGAGGAGTTCCGGAAAAACCTGCCCTCCTGGAGGAATATCCAAATCCCTGTCGAAGTAGTTAGTACAGTCTATCATGAACTAGTGCCCTTTACCAGGAATAATGGCGTAGAAGGTGCACGGAAGTTGGCCCTCCAAATGGCCATGGCCCAGATTAAACAAGAACTTTCCCCGGAGGCCAAGGTCCTCAAGAACCAGGTGGAAGAGCTCCGTGCCGGGGAGGACAACTTGGTCCAACTGCGCCTGACCCTGGAAACTATCGAAGATATCGGGCAGGTACAGTACTGGAAAGGTCCTAAGTAGGGTTGAGGGGGTTATAGCACAGTTGTCGAAGGTATTGGAAGAAAAAATAGTTGTGGGCAGCGATGGAGAGGCTGCCAGTATTTTTGGCTACCAGGATGAACACCTGAACGCTATCGAAAAAAGCTTTGCGGTAAAAATAGTGGCCAGGGGCAGTGAAATTTTACTTCAAGGTGACCCGCAAGAGGTCGCCCGGGTGAAACGGGTTTTTCAGGAACTCCTGGAAATAGCCCGAAAAAACCAGAGCATCACTGCTCAGGAGGTCAACTACATCATCAAGCTGGTGAAAGAAGGCCAACAGGAAATCATGTCTGACCTGATTCAGGAGGTCGCCTTCTTTACGGCCAAGGGGAAACCCATCAAACCTAAGACCCTGGGCCAGAAGCAGTACCTCCAGGCCATCCGGGACCATGATATTGTTTTTGGGATTGGCCCTGCAGGGACAGGGAAGACCTACCTGGCAGTGGTCATGGCGGTACAGGCTTTGAAGAACCGCCGGGTCAGCCGGATTGTGCTGACCAGACCGGCAGTGGAGGCGGGAGAGAAGCTGGGCTTTCTCCCGGGAGATTTACAGGAAAAGGTTGATCCCTACCTGCGGCCTCTCTATGACAGCCTTTATGACGTACTGGGAGCGGAGACCACCCAAAAGTACCTGGAGCGGGGTATCATTGAGATTGCTCCACTGGCTTATATGCGGGGTAGGACGCTTGAGGATTCATTTATCATTTTGGATGAGGCCCAGAATACCACCACCGAGCAGATGAAGATGTTCCTGACCAGGATTGGTATCGGTTCAAAGGCGGTGATAACCGGGGATGTAACCCAGGTCGACTTGCCCAGAGGCCAGTTTTCTGGTTTAATAGAAGTGCAGCGGGTCCTGAAGGATGTGGAAGGAATTGCTTTTCACTATTTAACGGAGCTGGATGTGGTTCGCCACCCTCTGGTTAAGAAAATAGTAGAAGCCTACCGCATGTTTGACCTGCAAGACAGTGATTAGGAGTTGACAGAAATATGCCTTCTTGGAAAAATCTCTTGGGAACCTGGTTGGAGGGTAAGGGGGGCAACTGGCTTAAGCAGCAGGCCTGGCGGAGGTTTTTGGCCGGTGTTATCTTTTTCATTGCCTTTAGCACCCTCACCGGGATTAATTTCTTGCCCGAGAATTTAAACCTCAAGGAGGGTCAAGTTTCACCCAAGGATATTCCGGCTCCCAGGAGTGTGGTCTACCAGGATAAGCTTGCCACAGAGGCATTACGACAAGCGGCTGCGGCGCGGGTTCTGCCTGCTTATGAGCTTGAACCTGCGGTGGTTCAAATCGTAGAAAATAATATAGAAAGTTTTTTGGAGAAGGTCAGAACTGCCCAGAGGACTCCCGGATTGGATGAGCCGGGCAAAATCAACCAAATTAAGGCTAACCTCCCCTTTACTTTGAATGACCAGCAGGCCAGGCAATTTTTGTTTTACGACCAGGAGACCCTGAATCTCATTGAGGAAAGTGCACGCCAATTGGTGCGCCAGGTACTTGCCGAGGGAGTGGAGGAAAATCAGCTTAGAACTAAGCAAGAAAAATTGAGCAAGACCATCAATGAGCTTCCTGTCCGTAAGGACCAGAAGGAAAGCATTAAGCTCCTGGCAATTAATTACTTGCAGCCGAACAAAATCCACAATGAACAGGAGACCAAGCGCAGGCTTCAGGCGGCCAGAGATTCGGTCATTCCTGTAACCCAGACCATTTTACGAAATCAGAAAATTATCAGCAAAGGGGATGTGGTAACCAAAGACCACATCCAGAAACTGGAGGCTTTGGGGCTGTCGCGGGCCTCGTCCACCTGGACGGTAATTCTGGGGATAGGTTTTTTGGTGCTGATCACCATGGCCCTGGTCTTGACTTATATCCGGCAGTTCCTGTTAGGTATGTATAAACGGGATAATCTCCTCATTCTACTGGGGATTATTGTTTTTATCACTCTCCTGGTAGCCAGGGGGGTATTGGCTATCAGTTTCGCCGGACGCCCGGAGCTGTCAGACATTATGGGCTACCTGGTGCCTGTTGCTGCCGGCAGTATGCTTATTGCCGTGCTTTTGGATTCCCACCTGGCTATTGTAGTCACTGTACTGCTGAATACCTGGTTAGGTGTGCTGACCGGGTTTCAACTGCGCTTTGCGTTTGTCGGTTTAGTTACCGGTCTGGTGGCAATTTACAGTGTTTCCCACTTAAGCCAACGTTCTGACCTGGCCAAGGCCGGTTTGATCAACGTAGGGGCATCCGCTGCTGTTTCCATAATTGCCATCGGCTTGCTCACCGGGATGGATGTATACCTGATGTCCTGGGGACTGCTCATTGGACTGGGTAACGGGATTCTTTCCGCGGTCTTGACCGGGGGGGTTTTGCCCTACCTGGAGTCAGCCTTTGGTATTACTTCAGCGGTACGGCTTCTGGAACTTTCCAATCCTAATAACCCTTT
>JAJZTU010000326.1 GCA_021848765.1 Bacillota bacterium | reverse complement strand
TTTTTTTGTATACTCAACTAAAATGGGTATAATTTTAGACATGGAAGCTATGTGCTTCAGGGATAAAGTTCGTGATTCAGAATAGCTGTAATAATCCTACGGACAGGAGGAAAGTAATGAGGTACTATGATCCTGATTTCTACGGTAAAAGGCCCGGGTTTTTAGCATATCTGGCCATGGGCTTGATTGGGGCCTTGATTGGTGGTTTGATTGTAGCGGTTATAGCCCCAACCTGGGGACTTATCCCCACCCCCCAGGCTCCCCGGCTTCAGGGCAGGCAGGCTGATATTGCTCCTCCTGTTGCACCTCCGGCGTCACCTGGAGAGCCTTCGCCAATAATTACTATTGCGGAAAAGGTAGGACCGGCAGTGGTAGGAATTAAAAACATGAGCAACGGCGGAGGTATTTTTAAAGCACACCCCGGTATAGAACAGGGCAGCGGCTCCGGGGTTTTAATTGATGAGCAGGGTTTTATAGTTACTAATAACCATGTGGTTGAAGGTGCAGAAAAACTGGTGGTAAGCCTGGCCAATGGCAAGGAGTTGGAGGGTAAGCTCATCGGTCGTGACCCCCGCACCGACCTGGCAGTGGTAAAAATTGACCCCTCCCAGGCCGGGAAATTTCTTTTCGCCCGCTTGGGTGACTCTGACAAGGTAATGGTTGGTGAACTGGCGGTAGCCATAGGCAATCCCTTGGGTGAGGAATTTGCCCGTACTGTTACAGCAGGTATCATCAGTGCGCTGAACAGGACTGTGGAGGTTGGTGAAGGGCAGAAATTTACCCTCTTGCAGACAGATGCTGCCATTAATCCCGGTAACAGTGGCGGAGCCCTGGTGAATAATCAGGGGGAAGTCATTGGCATAAACAGTGTCAAGATAATTAATGAAAAAGTCGAAGGCATGAACTTTGCTATTCCCATCAATACAGCCAAACCTATTATCAGAGACTTGATTACCCAGGGTAAGGTAATCCGGCCCTGGTTAGGTATCCTGTACCGTGGGGTAAATATCAATGACCAGGCCAAGGAACAATACGGACTTCCTGTCAACTACGGCATTGTTGTAGATTCAGTGGTGCTCAACGGCCCCGCTGCTAAGGCGGGAATGCAGGACAAGGACATCCTCATTGCCTTTAATGACAAGAAGATTGCTACCTTCCCAGACCTCCAGCAGGCCCTGGAAAAGACAAAAGTTGGGGACAATGTGACTGTGACCATAGTTAGAGATAAGACTACCAAGGCGCTGAACATCAAGTTGGGTGAGATGCCCCAGCAGACTAATCCTTAGGGTGAAAGAGGTAAAATTAAAGGAGAGGTGAATCCTCTCCTTCTTCATTAATTCCGGACTGGAGGCTGGACAGTGAATATAAAAGTCTTAGCAGTGGGGAGCATTAAGGAACGTTACTTGAAAGAAGGAATCCAGGAATATGTAAAACGGCTGGGCCCCTATGCCCGTATGGAGATTATCGAAGTCCCGGATGAGAAGGCGCCGGAACAGGCCAGTGCCGCTGAGGAAGAGCAAATCAAGGCCCGGGAAGCAGCAAAGCTGCAGAAACACATTAAGCCAGGGTCACTGGTGGTGGCCCTGGCCATTGAGGGAAAGTCATTTTCCTCGGAGGAATTATCCCGGCAGCTGCAGCAATGGGCACTTAAAGGCCAGAGTGAGGTGGCTTTCGTCATAGGCGGCTCTCTGGGGCTGCACAGGGATATCTTAGCGCAGGCGGATTTAAAGCTTTCTTTTTCCCGGATGACGTTTCCCCATCAGTTGATGAGGTTAGTATTGGTAGAACAACTTTACCGGTGTTTTAAGATTTGGCGGGGTGAACCATACCATAAGTAACGGCGAAATTGTGATTTGTCAGGAAAAAAGTCTGGGGAGGGAGGAAAATACAGGATTTTATAGAATACACATAACGCGAACTCATGTTTCGATAGGGTGATGCGGTATGGAACAGTCTTTTGGTGGTCCTTGGACTTTGTTAAAGCTAGAAGTCTTGGATAACTATTTAAATTTCTACATTAAAGCTATAGGGAATAAGTTTAAACTATGTTATATTGATGCCTTCGCCGGAAGTGGAGTTATAACAGTAAAAGGCGTTGGTCCCATTTCGGGACACTACTCGGGAAAACGTGGGATGATATGCCAGTATTTTCAATATAGGTATGTTAAAATTAGTGTTAACAGTAGATTAATTGTCCTAATCATAAAGGCCACCAATATGATAAGGATTTGTCAGTATGTGAGGTGAGTTTAAAGCATGAAAAAAATTACGGCAAAGGACATGACCAATATTCAGAAGCTGGTAGGGGATATCAGAGAGAGTAATCTCAAATACGTAGATTATTGCGTTTCTGAGAACTTTGGTATTTTTATTCCCAGTGTTGGTTTTTGTGAATATTAGAGTGAGTTAGATTACCGAATTCACTTGGTATTTATTGCTATATTCGGTTATCCGATGTGCGAAATCCGGGTTATATGGCAATTTTTATTTCGAAAGAGTTGTATGAGACTATCTATTCAAATTACCGTCCCAAACCACCGGAACAGTACTTTTGGGACCAATTCCTGGTTGGACATGAAATTATGATTTATTTAAAGAAATTTATGTCCGAATACGAGAATAAACTGCCAGGCTATCAACATGTACTGGGGGCTCTGGCTACAACTATCACCCACCAAATAATTAGAAGTATCCTAAGAATAACTAACAAAGTTGATTTTATCACTGATAAGTTTGAAATAGAACGAACCCTTGAGTTTATGTACCAGCACTTTGGAGAAAAGCTAACTCTAACTGCTCTGGCTCAAATCGCCAAAATGTCCGAATCTCATTTCATCAGGATTTTTAAAAAGGAAACCGGATTATCGCCAATGGAGTTTTTAATCAGGGTGCGCATTGATAAAGCGAAGAAGCTGCTCAGAAGCGGAACAAAGAATATAACTGAAGTATCACTGCAATGCGGGTTCAGCAGTACCTCCCACTTTTCCTCCAGCTTTACAAAACATACGGGGATTACTCCTTCTGATTACCAGAATTCTTATGCCCAATAGTCAAAAGAAGCAGGATTTTTAAAAGAATTGAGAATATCTTAAAAGCTTTTTACTCCATAGTCGTTATATAGTAGTTAAAAAACAAGGAGTGAATTTTATGACCAGGCAAGATGTTTTCGATTTAATGAATGGCAATCCTGCATTCTATTTGGCTACTATGGAAGATAATCAACCCAGGGTAAGGGGTATGCTGCTCTACAAAGCCGACGAATCGGGAATTGTTTTAGAGCTAGGCATCGACATGGGCCTCAATTCCTTTATTGCCACCTCAGAGGGTGAGTTAATCGACAATCCCCGGCATCTCCGCAAGACGGAGAAGTATCTGAAGAGGCTGCACCGCCAACTCTCACGAAAACAGAAGGGTTCTAAAAATCGCCGGAAGGCTAAGGGGAAACTGGCCAAAAAACACCTTAAGGTTGCTAACCAACGAAAAGATTTTCACCATAAACTATCCAATAACCTGATTAAAGAGCAGGACCTTATTGCAGCAGAGGATCTGGCCGTAAAAAACATGGCTCGCAACCACCGGCTGGCCAAGAGTATAGCTGACGCCGGCTGGTCGCAGTTCCTAAGATATCTTGAATA
>JAJZTU010000030.1 GCA_021848765.1 Bacillota bacterium | reverse complement strand
TTTTTTCATCGTATCACACCTTATGGAATCAATTTCAACAGGGCCTCCAGAATGGCCAGGATGATAGGTATAGCCATTACCATGACCACTATTTTGGCAGCAAACTCAATTTTAGTGGCCACCACCCCTTCACCGGCATCCCGGCAAACCTGTGCTCCGAACTCGGCTATGTAGGCTATTCCGATGATTTTCAGCACTGTCCCCATGTAAATCATGTTCACATTGGCCCGGCTGCCCAGGTCGGTAAGGACATTGAACACTGCTTCGATTTTCCCCAGCATCATGAGAAAAATGGCGACACCTACCACAATGCTGAGGAACATGGCAAAATCCGGCCTCTGCTGCTTAATCAGGACGATGAGGAAGGTTACCAGGAGGCCTAAACTCACAACCTGCACAATTTCCATAAGCATCACCCCTAGTAGAGCTTAAACACCCTCTGGACCTGGTCAAAGAGGTCAGCCACCACTCTCACCACCATGATCAGCACAACTGCAACTGCGGCTATTCCTGCCAGGGTCGCCATCTCTTCTTTGCCAGCCTGTTTGAGTACCATGTGCAGCACCCCCAGAAGGATGCCGATCCCGGCAATCTGAAAAATCAAATCCAAGTCCATGCTCTAACGTCCCCTTTCCTGTTGACTATATAAAGATTAGGACAATTACAAGCCCTCCGAGGAGACCCAGGTAGTTCCAGGGTTTTACTGTCTTGGCCGCTACCTCCCAGGCCCCCGCTTCTCCCAGAGCCAGTTTTTCCCCGGCCAGCCGCAGGTGTTTTTGCTGGTCCAGGCGGTCGGAAACCCCCAGGGAGTTCCCCAGCACCCTCAAGGTCACCAGGTCATCCTGGGTGAGATAGGTGCTCCCCTGCCACTTCTCCAAAGCTTCGCTCCAGGCCTCTGCTGCTGTACGGCCCCTCATGTTTTCCAATGCAGTCAATACCAGGCTGTAAAACTTGCGCACCAGGGGATCACCCCTGGCAGCAAGGTGTTCCAGTGCTTCCTGCATGGGTACCGCCCCGTAGACGATTTCTGTCTCCAGTTCCTGTAAGGATGACCGGAGCGCTCTAAGTTGCCTGGGCCGCTCGGCGAAGGCCTTAGCAACCGCCCGCCCGGTCAGGGTACAAGCCCCTATTACCAGTGCTGCCCCCATAAGCTTTAACAAAGGGTTTCACCTGCCTTTCAACAGCTCAGACCATTTTCAACAAATTGACCGGTTTCAACAAATTAGACCGGTTTTAAGGTGCGGCCGTCCAGGATTTGTTCCACTGTGGCCACCCCGGAGCGACGACTAAGGAATACCAGTCGTTCAAAAACCCCCCGTTCCAGAAGAGCCCTGGTACTGGGGCGCTTTTCCAAGTCGGACAGGTCCCTGCCATGAAGGCTGGTCAGAACCTTAATCCCGGCATTAATAACCTCCTCCAGGGCCTGGAAGTCCTCGGGACGGCCTATTTCATCGGCTACTATTACCTCCGGGCCCATGGCCCGGACCAACATCATCATTCCCTGGGCTTTCGGACACGCATCCAGCACATCCGTCCTTAAACCCACATCCAACTGGGGGACTCCCTTGTAACTCCCGGCAATCTCGGAACGCTCGTCTACCACGCCGACAGTCCGGCCCATCAGTCCTAGCTCCGGCACCCCGCTGCTCACCTGGCGCACCAGGTCTCTCAGTATGGTGGTCTTACCGCAACGCGGCGGGGAGACTATCAGGGTATGCCGGAGTTCTTTGGTGTGACGGTCAACGAGGTAGGGAAGAATAGCTGAACCCGCCCCCGGGAACTCCCGGGCCAGCCGCAGGTTAAGTCCCGCAATATTGCGGATGGTTTCCACCTGGCCGTCCTTAACTACTACCCGTCCGGCCAGCCCGACCCGGTGGCCTCCGGGAATGGTGAGGTAGCCGTGCCGCAATTCTTCTTCCACCGCATAAAGGGAAGAGCCGGTCAAAACCTGGACGGTCCGGTTAACATCTTCCCTGGTCACCAGATAGGCCCGGTCACTGTCCTGGCTCACCCCGTTGAAGTTCACAAAGTGCTCCCGCTGGTGGCAGCGCACCATCAGGGGCCGCCCCTGGCGGATGCGGATCTCCTCCACTTGGGCCAGTATTTCCGGTGTCAGGTGGGAGAGCACCTGACTGAGGTTTGAGGGCAGCAAATCCAGAACCATCTCCAGGGGGGAGCCGCCTGGCTTCAGGGATTGATTTGCTGTCTTGTCCACTTGTATGTCTGAAAAGGGTTTCAGAGTACCCACCTGCAGGGCCTCCCTTCTTGCTCAGGGCGCCGGTGCGCCAACCATTGCCTCTCCGGTAAGCTCTAGTCCATGTATATGGTGGACGGGCAGCGTTTATGACTCTTTTAATCACATGGATTAGGCTTAAAAGTACCAAAGTCGTTGAATAGGAAAATATCGAGTGGTTGCTACTCTGTGGGTATAATCCCAACCTGGCCTCCCCAAAAGAGCAAAACTCAAGTATGTGTTACCTGAAGCGGTCAATACCAAAATAAAAAAGACCTACTGCAGATGCAGTTGGTCTTCAGTGTCTATATAGGTTTCGGCGGATAGCAATTTGATGGCTCCTACCTTCACGTTTTAACAGTATTTCCATAAAACTCGAAGGATTCCTGCAAAATCCAGTTAGTTTCGGCATCCTTTATATTTACATCAGCAGGAATTTGGAAATTTATATTGAAATCACCTAATAATTAAAATATATAAGACCTACTACCATTAGCTGTGAGTCATACGCGTTTTGTTGGAATTTGACAAAATTGGACACAATTGAACCTCTGACAATAAGTTATAACCGTAAATGCATGCCTCCTTTATTGCTTTGTTTCTTGGGTCTTAAATTTAATTTAGTAACGGTGGTGGTAAAAATGAACCTTCATAAGCCATCTAAATTAGCAAAAACTAAGAAGTTTTTTCAGCAAAAAGAATCCCAAACTATTACTAAACATATTATTCTTGAGAGTTATCTAAGACCCTGGGCTATGATTGCCAGAAAATATTTTCCTACGGCTTGCTATATTGACGGATTCGCCGGTCCAGGTCGTTATGATACAGGCGAAGAATGTTCTCCCGTGATAGCCGCTCGAATTTTGCAAGAAGAATCTGGGGCAAATATGTCTTTTTGTTGCTTCAATGTTGAGCTCGATAAGGAATTGTATTACCGTCTAGAAAAAGAAACCGATGAATTTAGGAAAAACATGGTTATAATAAACTATCACGGTTCCTTTGATGTTAGGATTCGGGAAATTTTAGCGGAAATTAATAAAATCAATAGATGTTTAGCCTTCTTTTTTATTGACCCATTTGGTTACGCCGATGCAAATTATTCTCATTTTGAAATGATAGCCCAAAATGAAAAAACCGAGGTACTACTAAACTTTGCCTATGATAGCATTCAGCATTGGAGCACACAAACACCAGAAGCCGTAACAGCCCTTTTTGGAACCGACGAATGGCAATCTATTATGTTTAATGGTTTACGAAAAGAAAAAGAGAAAAAACTGTTAGACCTTTTAAGGAACAAATAAGGAAACTGGGCTACTATGTTATTTCAATAAAAGTAAAAAAACCTAAACAAGACCGGACCTATTTTTACCTGATATACTTTACCCGCAGCCCAGTCACCCTTTGGATAATGAAAGATATTATCGCAAGAGAAGAAAATAAGGTTTTATACCAAATGACATTTGATGACCTAAATAAAAAACCTATAGACCAAGAACTGTTTGAACGATTCAAAGGGCAAACCCTAAACAGGGAGATAGTTATCGCCAAGACTATTGAGGTCACCAAATATCTTAAAAAAGATGTTGATTACGGGTTAAGAATTCTTAAAAAGGCCAAAGCCGTTAATGTCGTAGAGAAATACCCTAATAAAAAAGAGAAGGATTTAATTTCCTTCTCTGGTGAACTTCAATATCAAACAAGTCTTTTCTAAATTATGCAATTACATTTCCTAAGGTTTAACCCCAATTCCTTTAACATCTTAGGCTCTTCTTTACAAGGTGCAATTGTTACGCTACCACCATGTTTCTCAATCATATGGGCGATCTTGCGGTAAACCTCCGCCCTTTCACGGAATTCAGTGCGTTGGCGTTCACCGGCTGACACCCCTGCACAGTTTTCAAAAAATTCTCCGACCTCTTGGTTCCGCCTTTTGATAAACTGAAGAAGAATTGGGTAGAATCGCGGCTGGCCAATTGTAATTACTTCAGGTTTTACAGCATCAAATAGATATTTAATAACTTTGCAATAGTCGCCTTCCCAATCTTCAGCATGAGTGATAATTGGATCAATGCGGCAACGAATCCGGTAACCTTTTTCTTGAGCTTTGGACAGCCCCTCAATCCTATCATAAGGGTTTGCTGTCCCGGGTTCAAAAGTAGCTGCATTATACGGAGTAGTAATACTCGCAGCCAGAATCACTTTGTCATTATCAATGTCGGGCAAGTGGTCAATGTTTGAACTCTTTGTAAGCAACAAAAGTTGAACATTACGTGTCCTGAGTACCGCATTAATGACCTCAGAAGCTATTTGTGTAATATTGTCAACAGCTAAAGAGTCAGCAAGTTCCCCAGAGTTCAATACTACCTGTTTCCCCAGAGAATCTATTTTATTTATTTCTGTAAACAGATCCTCTAGGTTCAAATACTGCCGAATATATGGGACCATTCTAAAGGTTAACTGCAGATAACAGTATGCGCAGTCATAAGGGCATTCGGTGGCCCAAACAACTTTATGAAACTTATGACAGGCTAAATCTTTCGGAGGATTGAAAGTGCTAATAAACCCGCTCCTCCGTTCCCCTAAATGTAATATATGCTTGCCCGCAGCCAGTTTCGCCGGTAGAGAAGCTTTTCCCTTACCGAGTGCCATTCCAAGGATGGCATCAGCCTGAGAACTTCTATCCTTAACCTCTAAGATTTTGGAAGTGTGTAGACCAAGGGCTTTAACCAAGCTTTCAGACGCGTTTCGTTCCTCTTTATTATCTCCATGGACTAAGAACCCTAAACGAATACTATCTAAACGGTTCAATGTCTTAATAACTCTGTCTTTAGATTCCTGCTTTAGCAGCAGACCGGAATCAACGGTAACAAGATTAAAATTTAATTCAGGGCGCGGATTCTCCATAGTCCAAAGAGCCATAACACACCTCCACCTATTGTACACGAATGGAAGAAATTACACAATTCTCATTTAATTATATCGAACTGAAGTTCTGTATTCAAGAGTTTTTCTTATAATATGTAGTTGAACGCTAAAGGCGATTTTCTGCCTTTAGTAGATAAAGCCCCTCCTGTTCCTATGGAGTCTCCTTCCTGCGCATATGCCCTGTAAACATCGCCTGGAGCTTGGCCGGGTCTTCAGAAAGCGCCAGGTAAACATGGACCATGGTAGTAGCCACAAAATAAAGAAACACCAGGTAATGCAGATATTTTAGGTTCTGTAGACCCCCAAAGCAAGGCAGAAGCCAACCAAGCCGTCCGGTATCATAAAGAATAAAGCCGGTAATGGCCTGAAATCCAAAAGCCAATAGCCAACTGGTGAAGATTAACTTCTGACCGGGGTTGTACTTGGCATGGGGCGGCTCCTTTTCGGCTAAAAAAAAGTAGAACTTAAAGAAACCAGGCAGGTTTTGAATATCCTCACGGTTAAGTAGAATATTTCTGATATCCCTGGTCATGATACCATAGTACACCCTGGCCACCAGCAGAAAAAGAGCAATATAAACAGTTGTATACATGCCCATTTGAGCCCTGCGCATATCCACAAACCCGAGGATATTAACGGGGTAATGAATGTACAGGCCGGTATACATAATTATGAAAGGAAATTTCCCGCACAGGTCAAACATTCCAGCCAGATAACCGGGGGACGCAGCTTACCGTGAAAAGCCCCCGCCAAGTGGGGGATAATCAAATCAGCCACCCCTAAGGCCGCCGTGGCAGTCAGGACCAATTTGATAAACTCCCGTCTGCTAAGCACGTCAAATCCCCCCAAAACATCCGGAATCTCTTCCCCCAAGGATTATGGCAAATATAGGTTATCCCAAGCTAAACCTTAGTATTCCCTTGGGAGTATTTGGGCAAAAAAGAAAGCACCCTAAAAACGGGTGCTGTTCCTGACAGCAGGTACGGTCCTGCTTAATAAGCTTATTAACCTATGATCTTTTCAGCCTCTTCAGCGTCATGGTCCATAATGTACTTAATTCCGGTAATTTCGGCAGCTTCTTTGGTAAGGGCGAAGATATCATCTCTGGTGATGTAATCCAGGCCAAACTTCCGGGCGCCGCACATGAACTGGCGGAGGCCCTGAGCCAGGCGCTCGAAATAGGTATACACGCCGATTGCCCCCACTGGCAGTTTCCCGAAATCACTGCCAAGCTGGCTTCTCAACTCGGAAGTGTAGATAAAGATTTGCTCAATACTTTCACCGTATTTTTTATATTCGTTAGGTACTTTGCCTGCTTTGACAGCTTCAGCGACAGTCTTGCCGACCATGGCGGCGGTAAGCGGGGAACGGGCCATACCGATAGCTTTGACATAAGGAGCAGACATAGCCAGGCCCTTAAACAGATGATCTTCTAAAGTGAAGCCTCCGGCAATAGCCACCTTCGGCACGAATGCACCTTTGGCTGCCAGCCGGTCAAGATACTTGGTAAGCAGAGCCTGGATATAGACGGTAGGGATACCCCACTCATTCATCATTCTCCACGGGCTCATTCCGGTACCACCACCGGCGCCGTCTACGGTGAGCAGGTCAAGCTTAGCGTCAGATGCGAACTTCACGGCACGGGCCAAATCGGCTGCCCTGTATGCTCCTGTCTTCAGGAACACGCGTTTAGCCCCGGCGTTGCGCAGTTCTGCTACTCTGGCGTGGAAGCCTTCCTCGGTAACCATACCCACCCGGGAGTGTCTTTCAAATTCTGCGAAAGCACCGGCCTGGTAGGCTTTTTGTACTTCAGGGTCTTCAGGGTTCGGTAAGACTATATAGCCGCGGCTGTAAAGCTGCCGGGCCCGTTCCAGGGAGTTAAGTTTTACCTCTCCACCGATATCCTTCGCACCTTGGCCCCATTTGAGTTCTACAACTTCCACACCCAGTTTCTCCAAAGCGTATTCCTGAATGCCGAGTTTGGTGTCTTCCACGTTAGCCTGGACGGCAATAAAGCCTTTGCCGTTATACCAGTTCTGGAAGTCTTTGATTCTCTTCTCCAGATTGGGTGACTTAACTACCCGGCCGTTTTTAATTTCGGAATTGGGGTCCATTCCAACCACGTTCTCACCGATGACAATACCTACACCGGATATGGCAGCACCGGCAGCCAAGTGGTCCCAGTTTTCAGCGGCAACATTAGTGGAACCCATTCCCGCGATAACAATGGGCAGCCGGAGGGGAATTTCACCATTAGCCCCTACGGCAGATTCCAGATTTACAGCCGGGAAAGTGGCTACATCAGAGTCGGCGGCTATACCATGGGCCCCTACCGCAGTACCGGCGATATTGAAGTGTGAATAGTCTACAGGGTAGTCTTTCTCTGAGGCTGCGGTAATTTTACCGAAAGGCTGCGGGTAGAGGGTTTCTTTACCCCTTACAGATGATTTCCCGATTTCACACAGGCCCGGGCAGCCATCCGCTTTCCACCTTTCTCAGGCGGCTGGGTTATGAGTTCTTTTTTAACCAGGTTTAGGGTTTGGATTAAAACTTCTTTTGGCATTTTTACTCCTATTTTTACAATCCTTGAGTTTCCTGACAAAAATCTTTTAGATATATTAATATTTGACATGGCATAAGTATTTCCTGCCACGCTACTTAAGTATATATTGCCACTTACGTTACTTTATACCTCGGGATTAAACGGCCCTGGGGAATGGTAAACCCCAGTTAATCAAGAATTAAAGATTTGCTCCGCAAAACTTTCAATCAAATCCCGGCCAAAAATTTTAGCCCGCCAGTCCGCCGGAATCCCGCTTTCACCGTAAAAGGCACCGGCCAGCTGGCCATAAACAGCGCCGGTAGTATCGGCATCATCACCGAGGTTAACGGCCAGCAGTGCCCCTTCGCGAAAGGAAGAACTCCGGTAAAAGGCCCATAATGCAGCTTCCAGTGAGGCAGCCACATAACCTGTGCCCCGAATCTCCGGTGGATTACGCCGCTTAAATGATCCGGAAGCGATTTCGGCAATTTTCTGGTCAAGGGGAGCATCCTGCCAAACCCCTGGCACCGGTTCAAACCGGTCAGCTAAAAGTTCCGCTTTGGAAAAACCCATTATTGCCCCCACCAGCAGCGCCCCCAAGTATCTGCAGGCATCTACACAAACGGCAGCCCCGTGGGTGGTCAGGGAACTCTCTCCGGATTTTACAACGGCTTCCCGGGGGTTTTGAGCGAAAAATAACGGTACAGGCGCCAAACGCATAATCGAACCATTGCCTGCACTCCTGGGGGCGGGAGAACCACAGTAGGGATTCCCTGTCCGTTCAAACTGCTCCAGTGCCGCGCGCACAGTGTTGCCAATATCAAAACACATGCCTGTACTGCTTAGGTAACCCTCCCGATACCACCGGAGATACCTTTCCAATTGGTCTGCCGGGTCAAAACCCTGCCGTTCAAGCAAACTTTCTGCCAGGCACAAAGCCATCGAGGTATCATCAGTCCATTGCCCGGGTGAAAGCTTAAATACCCCACCCCCTGTCATGTCGTCGATAGGAGTAAACGAGCCAGGCATTTGGAACTCTAAAGGAACTCCCAAGGCATCCCCGGCCGCCAAACCTAAAAGGCTTCCCCGGTAACGCTCAATTTGTTCCATAAAATCACCCATTTCCTTTCCTGTACAGATAATTTCATGCTTACTTTTACATAAAAAAGAGCCCTGAGGGCTCTTTTTTCAGATTGCTAAGCAAGTTATTGATAGTCGGGTAAACCCGCTTGTTTAAAAAGCTTGATAAAGTTCAATACAAACTGTAATTCCTTTTCATTCATATGGCAAATTACCCTTAAGACGGCCTGAACGTTAGGTTGTTGAAGCAGTTCGCGCAATTCCGGGCTGAAGGCGGGCAGCATGGCCTCCAGGTTTTCGTTGTCGAGCACAAAGAAGCATGGGGACACCCCGAGAACTCCGGCAATTTTTTCAATGCTCTTAAAAGAAGGCTGTACCTTTCCCTGTTCAATTTGGGCAATCAGTCCCGGTGAGACTGTAGCTTTTTCAGCTAAAGCCGCCTGAGTCAGGCCCTGTTCCTCCCTGATAAGCTTTAGCTTCAGGCCCAAAGCGGAGTTTTCGGCCAACAGCACTGTCTCCGGGACTCCCAGGACCTGGGCCAGCTTTTTGATGGTAGAAACCGCCGGCATGGTCTTATTCTTCTCAATCTCAGCCAAATAAGCAGCGGAAAGCTGAACCTCTTTGGCCAGAGTGGAAATGGTCATTCCTTTTTTCTCCCTGGCAAACCGCACTCTGTCACCAAAGCCCAGCCCCGGCCCCTCCAGGGATATCTCCACGATAGCTTCCCTGGGGACATAAAGGACAGATGCTATCTTATCCAGAGTTTTCAGCGAGGGCCGTTTAGCCCCTCTTTCCAGTTCACTGAGATACGAAGGTGAAATACCTGCCTTCTCAGCAAATTCTACTAAATTATATCCCCGCTCCTCCCGTAGGGAGCGAATGTGCTCACCTTTTACTCTCACCTGAACCGCCTGCCTCATCACTGAACTTTAACTCACTGTTTTCTAATTCAGTTTATCCAATATGTTTACTCGTGTCAACACCGGTTGCAAGGTTAGAGGGCCAACCTATTCTTCGGAGTCAGGCCGCTTAGTCGGTTCACAGGAACCCCGTGAAGTATACGACCCTCAGCCCCCACCCCTGGAAATAAAGATAAAGAATGTCACTGTCAGCAGCAAGACGCCAATTGTTTCTAATATTTTGTCCACCGTATTTCTCCTTCGGCCCGGCATGGAAGCTACTTTTCCACAGCACCCTGCCAGCTCATCATGCCCCCGGCCAGGTTGTTCACCTTAGTAAAGCCCTGGTCTACCAGGTACTGGGCTGCCTGAGCGCTGCGCGCCCCGGAAGCGCACACTACCACAATGGTCTGAGCCTTGTCCAATTCCCCCAGACGGTTGGTCAGTTCACCTAAAGGGATTAACTTGGCAGCTTTAAGGTGACCTGCTTGATATTCAAAAGGTTCCCTTACATCCAGGATAGCTATTTTTTCCTTACTGTCCAATAGCTTTTGCAAATCATCCCCCGAAATATCCTTATAACTACCGCTGGGAGCATTTACCGGTGTTCCGGCGGAAACAGGAGGGCTTTGGTTTTGTGAGCTACCTGTCTGTTTCGAACAACCGGATACCACTAAGGCTAATAACAACAAGACTACAATTACTACCAGAACTTGATTTCGCACCACTATTCCCCTCTCATGTCAGCAAATTGGTCAGCAGAAACCTGTTGGTATACAATAGCATCCCTATTACTACTACTGTGGCAACCCACAGGATTACCTTATTCACAGTTTTGCCATTCTTATAGACCAGGTAGAAAGACATGGCCAGGAGCACAACAGTCAGGCCATAGAACCAGTTTCTGTACGGTGACAGGGTCCCCAAAGCAGCAAATCCTACACCACTCAAACCTAGTGATGCAAATACAATTGGACCCAGTCAGGTTACACAGGCCAGAAAAGCAGAAACCACCGAACCCAGAGTGGCAAACTTTTCTTTCACTCTCCACCCCTCCCCAACTTTAGTTTGCCCCCTTACGATTATATTATAATATCACATTCTTTCGCTGTCTATGGTTTTTTGCATAACCAAACCCATGAATCAAGTACAGCGTGATAAATCAGGCAAGTAACGTAAATCATTAGAAGGGAGGAACAAAGCCGCCCCTTCTAACTTTTTTACTTAACAGAGGTTATTGAGCAACAGTACCTTGCCGGTTAAAGCCCCCAAAGCCTTTACCAAAGCCTTTGCCACATCCACCGAAGCCAGGTCCGCCTGCCCCGGGGCCACCACAGGCTCCCGGACCCAGTCCTCTGAACCCATTCTGGGACCGGTTCTTGAGCATGTAGTCCATCCGTTCCTGCATTAGTTTGGCCTGATCAGGTGTGATTTCTCCTGCCTCTACATACTTTTGAATCATCTGCTTTCTCAGTTCAATCATTTGCTTGTAGAGGGAGTCAATCTCTTTCTGCTGGGCATCAGTCACAGCCCCAAAAGCTGCAGGTGCCAGCAAAGCCAGCATGAGCAGGGTTGATAATAAAAGCAGTCCTTTTCTTACCATGGTCTAACCCCCTTTCTGCACGGAGTAGGCTCCGTTTGGCCGCTCAGCGGAGTAGGCCCCTTGAGCCCCTAAGACCATGATAACCAGGACTGATGTCAACAATGTGACTGAATTGTGACAAATCTGCGACATTTTCGCCAGCAGCATCTTTTGCGTATTTTCCCCGCACTATCTCCCTTCATCCGCAGTTTCCAAAAGTTCAAGCCGGAGAATCCTTAATCTCTGGGTACTGCCATCACCGGAGTCCTCCAGGTACACAACCTTCCCGTCATTGACCCCGGAAATCCGTTTAAGCGTATTGGTCTTGGTCAACTGGCCCAGTTGACCATCCTTGCTTAAGAACCAAAGATCCTGACCCAGCTTGTCCTGTCTGGCAAAAACCAAACCTTGATCAGTGACGAAGGTGTTATCCACCACCCCGTCAACTGTAGCCAGCTCCTTATCGCCGACAGTTTTTAAGATCAAAGTCTTAGTTGTGCTGTTCGGGGTGGACACAGTATTAACCCAAATGTTTTCGTCAACCCATTGTACTCCATTATTTTCCCCGGACTGTACCTTGGGAAATTTCTTTTCCCAGACAATTTTTCCCTTGGTCAATTCCATTATCCGGTGGGTATCCAGGATAAAGGAGATCCCCCCCTGTTCAGCCACCTGTACCTTTCTACCTGTATAAACTTCAACCATATCCGTCTGCCCTGCCATAGGAGAAAAACCCACGATGTGTTCTCCCTTGAATTGCAGGTTTCGTACCGGTTCACCGGTGGTCCTGACGATAGCTATGCCTTCGCTGTAAGCCAGGGGCCCGGCTTCACCCCGGACTACCTCAAAGCCTTTACCTGTATAGGAGGTAGTCAGGAAGCCCAGTTTTTCCCCGTCACTAAACCACTGAGGATACCAACTGTATTCTCCGTCCGGGGACACCAGGGTCTCCTTTCCGGTAAGTACATCCAAAACAAATACTTTCTCCTGAGAAACAGACCGGTAACCAAATATCCTGGTATAAGCCAGTTTAGCCCCATCCGGACTGGCGGCAATGGTAAACAGACTGTCCCTGCTCTCTACCCTGACCAGTCTGGTCATTTTACCCGAGGCCAGTTCCACTCTTTGGATACCGCCATCCCCCCAAAAGGAGACCAAGCCCGCCCCGGTCGCCCAGTTAACCGTTCCGGACAAAATAGAGATATCCTTCATCCGGAATGCCTTTTCTTTTCCCGTAGCCAGGTCTATTTTGCCAAACTTGAATACAGGCTTGTATTCAGGTCCCACGTAAGAGCTGAATAAATAGTGAATGGTACCCGCATCCGGACTCCACCCCAAACTTACAAAAGGGCTGCCAAACTTGGTATCATAGGCGAATTCTTTGATTTTCAGCCCCTTGCCGCTTCCCCCGGCCTGTGCCAGGTAAATCCCCAATTTACCGCCTGGTTCACCGGCAATATAGGCAAAACGTTTCCCTCCCGGTGACCAAAAGGCATCTCCGTATATCCTGGGGTATGCTCCGGAATCAAAAGGGGTTTCCTTAGCTTGTACACCTGTACCGCCGGCTTCCTGCTGATCTGCATTGTCATTTGTACCGTCACCTTTGGTATTGTCACCTTTGGTATTGTCATTTTTCTTGTTATTGTCTTTACTGTTATTCCCGGAACCGTTATTGACGGGATTGTCCTGCTTAGCGCCGTTTGCTCCGGAAACCCCGGCCTTGTTATTCCCCGCCTGGTTTGTTTTTCCCGCTTGAGGCTGTTGATTCTGTCCTCCCGCAAAACATCCGCCCCCAACCACAGCTATGGCTGTAATAACTATAATGAGCAGTTTGCGCACGAACTCCCCTCCCTTTATTTATGTATAGTTCCACAAACAAGGCCGGAATTCCTGCCGGATATAAAACCCGGACCTCTGGAAAAACTACTCTTTAATCAGGTACTAATACAACAACAGTCAAAATCCTTTACCGTGAGGTGTTGAGTTGACATGTTATCTCCCAAGGCGCTGACCAAAGCGCTGGTAATCTTACTATTCATAACCTTGTCCCAGGCCGGCTGCACCAAAACAACCCCACCAGTCAAAAAACCGGTGTCACCTGTTCAGGAAAAGACCTCTGGGACACTGCTCGTTAAGGAAAGCGTTGTAGATATCCTGGCTGAACAAAGGGAAGGCTCCGAGCGCCTTACCCAAGCGCTTTTGGGCATGCCGGTGGAAATACTGCGCACCGCTGAAGGTTGGTATCAAGTCAGGGTTCCCGACGGTAAAACCGGCTGGCTCCCGGAAACTAACCTGGGTTGGGCCACAGTGCCGGAAGGTCCCAAGGTCCTGGTAGAAACCCCCACTGCAACCGTTTTTCGCTATCCTGACCCCCTAAGCCCGGTGTGGCTTAAGGCCTACAAAGGCAGCCAGTTACCCCTGATAGATGCTTCTGGCAGTTTCCTCCAGGTTAAGCTGCCAACCGGGACATCGGGCTGGCTGGAACAAAACAAGGGAATAATCCTGAAAACAGGAAAAATACCCCGTGGCAATGCCCGGGGCATAGTGGCTGCAGCCAGGAACTACCTGGACTCACCTTATCTGTGGGGAGGAATGACCGTCAAGGGGATTGACTGTTCCGGCCTTACTTATATGGCCCACTACTTCAATGGGATTAGCATCCCCAGAGACTCCAGGGACCAGTTTGCTTCCGGGAAACCTATAACTGCTGTTGATCAGCTCCAGCCGGGGGATTTGGTCTTTTTTTCCTTATCCCGGCCCGGTGCGTCCCATGTAGGTATATTTCTGGGTGCAGGTCAGTTTATTCATGCCAGTCCGGGTAAAGGGGTGACTGTTTCTTCCCTGGCTGACTCCCGGTATACTAATCATTACGTGGGGGCCAGGCGGTACTGGTGAGCGGCTGGATTATAGGAGCCAGGCAAGCTCATGCCGGCCTAATGGTTGACATTCTGCCAGGCGGGGATCAGTTGCCGGTAGTCTTCAACTGTCAGTACAGTCTGCCAGTGACCGGTAAGTTTCGCTACGAGAACGAACGTCAGGAAAGTGCCGACTACCAGTACAGCAACTATCCAGGGCGGTACTTGCCCAATTCTCAGGGGCAGCCGGGGCTGGAGGGCCAGAGGTTTGGGACAGGCCTGTACACAGTCCATACAGCCGGTACATTCCGGGGAATTCACCGTGGTAGCGTTGGCCACGATAATCCGGTTCGGGCAGGCTTCCGTACACTTATTACAGTTTATGCAATGTTCTGCTTGCCTGGCTACCCTAAGGGGGCTGGCCAGGCTTACCAGACCCAGCAGGGCGCCGTACGGGCACAGGTAACGGCACCAAAAGTTACGGATAAATACCGAACCGATGGCCAGTACGCCCAATACTACCACTGCTGTTCCACTGAGATTCCCAAAAAACTTCAACATCCTGACATCGGCGATGAAATTATAGGGGGAATAGAGAAAGGCCTGGACCGCCTGTCCGGACATGGCGAAAAATATGCTCCACATAAAAAAGGCCAGCAGTAAATATTTTAAACTCATTAAGCTGAGGTCTAAAAACCGGGGTAGTTTTAAATTGCGCCCGGTTATCCGCCTGCCCAGCTTTCCTAAGCCCTCGGACAGGGTTCCCACCGGACACAGCCAGCTGCAAAAACTTTTTCTCCACAGCAGGGAGATGGTTAATATCGCCAATAAGATTGCCAATCCGGCGGGATGCACCGGGTCGAACTGCCCGTTTACCAACCAATGCTTCAGGCCCAGCAGGGCGCTGATAGGCAGGAATCCTTCCACCCCTGCCGGCCGGTCTACCAGGACCCCGTAACCACCCGTTTCATAGTAGCTGACAAACCTGCTGAACTGCCAACCAAGATACAACAGAAAAATTGCAAAAGTTATTTGCACTATATTCCTGATCCGGTTACTCATTTGTTAAGCACCTCTTGTGAAATATTTTTCAAGCTGTATTATTGTAGCACATCCTGAAATGCTTTGTATATGATTTTTATCACTCTCCACGTCTACCCGGTCCGGCTCCCATTTGGGGTCTCTTGGGATTCATTGCTTGCTGCCGGTCGGATACCTGCCCCGGTGAGGTGCTCTTAGCTCTGGACACTTAGTAGCTCTAAGGCTCGGTGTGCTAATGGAATTGACCAACCCCGCTGATGGGTCGTCCGTGACCCCAGCGGGGTTGCCGCCGTCCGTGGCGGCAAGGTCAATTCCATTGCACACCTGCGCCAAGAGCTACTAGGTCCAGAGCCATGAGCACCTTCACCGGGGCAGGTACCCTCCCTGGTTTCCGCTATTTCCTGGGCAGTTCCCCATGCCCGGGCCGGCCACCTGTGACTGATGAACATTTTAGGCCGGCTTGGAATAACTGCCGATGGGGTCGTTCTTGGGGGAGTCCGGTAGCAGTTTTTGTCACGACGCGTACCATAATTGCCCCGGCCAGGAGGAAGGGTGGCCGCCTCGCCGGGGCATATACGTCCCATCGGCGGGGCTTAGGGTGGCCTACCCTAAAAATAGCCGCAAAGCATTTCCCAGGTTGGGTACCTGCCCTGGTTGAGGTGCTCATGGCGAAGTGCCATAGTAGCTCTGGGCTCGGTGTGCAATAGGGGCGGCACCCCGGCCGCCACGGACGGCGGCCGCCCCGCCGGGGGTACGGACACCCCATCGGCGGGGTTTGGGTGCCCCTATTAGCACACCGAGCCCAGAGCTACTTGGCACGGAGCTAAGAGCACCCAACCGGGGCAGGTATCCGACCGGAGACAAAAAGAGTTCGGCTAAAATAGGTCCGATATCCGATGGTCGTAAGGGCTTAAGACCGGGGAATCACCCAACCGTCCCCCGGGGGCGTAAAAAAACCGGTGGCTTTTGCTCACCGGTCGCGTTTTATGTTTACCTAAGCCTGAAGTACTGGGTGGATTCGTCCAGGGAATGCGCCATTTCTTCCAGTTTGGCCGCCAGGTGCATAATGGTTTCCGCAGCAGCTACCTGTTCCTCAATTCCCCCTGCTATGGACTGGGTGCCAATCACTGTCTCTTTGGCAATATTTACTACCGCCCTTACCGATTCAGCGGTACGTTCACCCTGGGCCAGAATCTCCTCAATGACCGGGATAAACTCATGGATTTTCCTGGAGGCCAGGCGGTTGGTTTCCACAATGTCCTTAAGCATTGACCCAACTTCAACCACAATTTTGGTCCCCTGGGTAACACCCTCGGTGCCAACCCCCATGGCCTCATTAGCCCGGACCGTTTCAACCTGGATTTCTTTGATAATCTCGGTTACCTGCTTAGCTGCTTCAGCGGACTGTTCGGCCAGCTTTCTGACCTCACTGGCCACCACAGCAAAGCCCCTGCCCTGCTCCCCGGCCCGGGCAGCTTCAATAGCCGCATTTAAGGCTAACAGGTCTGTCTGCTTGGAGATGTTGCGGATAATATCGATAATATGTCCAATCTTAACCGACTTAGCCCCTAATTCATAGACAACTCCGGCGGAGTTTTTCATAGTATTATCGATAGTTTCCAATTGAATAATCGCATTGTTTAAAATATCGGATCCCTGCTCGCCGTACCGCCGGGCCACTCTGGTTGTCTCCTGGACATCACGTACGCTGGACATTACCAATTGGGCCCCTTCCTGGAGATGATTCAGGTTGTCCATGACCTGGTCGATGTTCATCACCTGGTGTTCCGCCCCCGCAGCCAACTCCTCAACTGTAGCGGCAATCTGATTAGCGGCAACCACAGTGGACTGGGAACTGGAGGCAAGCTGTGCCGTGAAATCCTGCATTTGCTGGCATTGCCTGATTACTTTCCAGATGATTTCTTTCAGCCTGGCCAGCATCCCCTGAAAGGCTATCCCCACCTGACCAACCTCGTCATTGCCCTCCCTGAAGGCAACCCCGTAAAGCTTTCCTTCACCCACTCTGGTTGCCGAATCGGTCAGCACCTGCAGGGGCGCTGTGAGATGAGCGCTTAACCAGTAACCGATAAACACCCCTAAGCATCCAAGTATCAGGGCGAGGCCGGTAAAGTACAACCCGGTTTTCTCCAGTGTTTCCTGAAGGGAAGCCTGACTTAACTCTACTGCTATCATACCTACCGCAGTCCCCTGCCGGTTTTTAAGCGGTCCGTATAAGACGTCAAAGGGCTCTCCTTCGTCAATTACCGTCTTTAAATATGTGCCCCCTTTGCTAAGCACCACTTCTAATAAAGCAGGTTCTTTTTCCGCATAGCCGGGTACGGCAAATACCCCATCTTCCTCAGTGGTTGCTGCTAATTTAGTGTTGGCAAACAGGGTAACCTTGGTCCCGCCAAAAGCTGCCAGCTCCCGGGCCAGTTCTTGATCAACCTCCCTGCCCACTCCCACATAGCCCAGAACGGTGTTTTCCTCCTTAAGCGGCACCCAGCCAACCAAAAAAAGTCTATTCCCGTCAAGCACCCAGTCAATTGTCTCTTGTTCTGTTTTAGGTTGTTCAACCTGAAACACGCGGTCCAGGGATTCTTTAGAAATTTCCTCAACTCCGGACTTTGCCTGTCCCGGGATCTGTACAATTAGCGGCGCCATATTTTCAGCCCGGACCGCAACAAAACTCATGTCGCTTTCTTCCCTGGAAAGGTGTTGGAAGCCTTCCACCAGCTTCTCAATCCCTTCCCGGTCTTGCCCTTTAAGCATGAGTTTTAACTGTTCCGGATTTGCCTCTTCTAAGGCTTCATGGATTAGGTCAGCCTTTACCCGGTCCATCAGTTTATATACGGTGTTTTGCATAGCGGCCAGTTGGGCATACTGCTGGTTGGTAAAAGTATCCTTGATATGATAATTTGCAAGGAACAAAGCCGAAACCATAGGCACAAAAATTGCCAGTAATACCAATATAACAAGCTTATACCTCACTGAGATCTGTCTATTCATAGAGCGGTTCATACTCTCCCCTCAATATTGGATTACAAATAGCAATTCGATAATTTTTTTCATCTTCCTGCAAATTTTTCAATTTTTCAGCGAAAGGATTTAAAAAAGAAATAAGAGCTTCCGGTTATCGGCCGAAAACTCTTAGTAGTTATGAGGTTTCCAGGGGGTAACTTACCCTGCTTGTTAAAAAAGGCTTTGGCCTCCGGAAACTACTACTAAAGCCACAAAAGCTCCATAAAGCGCCCCTCCGGGAAGCAGAATTCTATAGGATAAGGCATTCCGGTATTTGAGATACAAAAACACGATAAATGTGGAAACTAAGGCAAGAATAACGCTGGTCATGCCAAAAAAATCCATTTTCCAGGGGGTCATTAAAATACCAAGCGCCGGGATCATACTGCTTTGAAAAACCATTGCGCCGGTGATGTTCCCCATGGCCAGGGTATCCTTCCCGTGTTTAATCCAGAGTACACTGTTAAATTGTTCCGGCAATTCGGTAGCCACAGGGGCAATTAACAGGGTCAAAATAAACGGAGAAATTCCAATAGCATGAGAAAGCCGTTCCAAAGCCCCCACAAAGATATGGGCCACACCAACCAATATGGCCAGGGCAATAGCAACCTGGAGTAAAATCATGGGTAAACCCGGCGCTTGAACTTTTTTGGCGATCAACAAAGGGGTTAAATGGCCTTCTGCGCTTTCTCCACTTTCATCAATAGTCTTTTTCACATAATAACCATAAGTAAAAACCAGGCCAATGGCTATGGCAGCCTTGACGGCATACACATTGATAAAAGCTGCCAGAAATGCTAAGGAAAATACAATCAGAAAATAGCTGAGATCCCGTCTCATCCCGCCTGTGTTTACACTAAGCGTCCGGCGGGTACCGCCGCCTGAAATACCAAAAGCAAGTTTAGAAATCCCGGCAACAAAAAAGGCCAGCGTACTTAACATAAAAGGCGCCCCTAAAATAGCCCCGACACCTACTGCCTGGGACTCAGCCCCTCCTGTGCCAAACAGGATGGCAGCCACCGGAATCATCGTTTCCGGCAGGGCTGTGCCAAGGGCGGCAAACACGCTTCCCACCGCACTGTCACCGAGGTTTAGCCGTTTCCCCAACCATTCAACAGCATTCGTAAACAGTTCCGCTCCCAGCAGAATAAACAGCAGGCC
>JAJZTU010000325.1 GCA_021848765.1 Bacillota bacterium | reverse complement strand
TACAAAAATCAAGGAGGCTAAGAGAATGAAGAAAATGTTGAAGAAGCTTGCTTTATTAACTGTAGTCCTGCTGGTCATGAGTTCACTGGTGGTAGGTTGTGGCAACACTAGCGAGCCTAAGAAAGCCGAGGGAGACAAAGCAACCAATGCTCCATCTCCTTCCAAAGAGCTTCAGACGGTAAAGGTAGCTTTTGACAATGCCCCCTCCGAGGCGGGTATTATCCTGGGGGACAAGCTGGGTTTCTTTGAAGAACAGGGTATCAAGATTGAATATGTAAAGTTTAACTCCGGGGCTGATGAACTTACCGCTATTGCTTCCAACCAGGTGGATGTCAGCAGGGGGATTATCAATGCAGGTTTGTTTAATGCCGCCAACCGGGGGATCGGTATCAAACTGGTGGCGGACGGCGGGCACAATATTCCCGGTAAGGGTTATTTCCAGATAGCCCTGAAGAAGGGCCTGGGCGCCAAGGTTAAGGACTACAAGGATCTGAAAGGCCTGAAAATTGCTATTGCTTCTATCGGTTCTATTAACGAGCTTTTTGTGCAAAAGGCGCTGGAGAAGGGCGGATTGACTGCCAAGGATGTTAAATTCGTGGTAGTGGATTCCTTCCCGGATATGCTGACTGCAGTGGCCAATGGCAGTGCGGATGCTACAATGCAAATCGAGCCTCTAATCACTAAGGGTGTGGATGATGGTATCCTGGAGTGGTGGAAAGATCCTGATGAGTATGCTAAAGGTGAGCAGATTTCCATTCTGATGTACAGCCCGGAATTTGTGAAGAAGCCTGAACTGGGTAAGCAGTTCATGGTAGGTTACCTCAAAGGTGTGAGAGCCTACAACGATGCACTGGTTGAAGGGAACAAAGACCAGGACAAGATTATTGATATCCTGACCAAGACTACCTTTGTTGATAAGCCTGAGACCTTCAAGAAGATGAAGCCCCCTGGACTTTTCCCAGATGGCGATATCCTGAAAGACGGTATTGCCAGTGACCAGAAGTGGTACATGGGTAAAAACCTGGTCAAGGCTGAGGCTAATGTTGATCAACTGGTGGATACAACCTATATCGATTATGCCGTATCCAAATTGGGCAAATACCAGAAGCCTCAATAAGCGGAGCAAAAATCAGCAGAAGGCTTAAAATCAGGGCACTAACAAAGAAGCCTTAATTAGTGGAAGGTCAATTAATAAGGAGCAGTAAAGGAGAGGCCGCCTCCGGGCGGCTTCTTCTATACAGAAACTGTTCAGCTTAAGCGGCAGCTGTCAGTCAAAAGTTGTTCTGCAAGACAGGAGGTATATATATGGATTCTGCAAGAGTAATTCAGATAGAAGTAGGGGACCTGGAGGAAGTCGGTTCGGCAGGCTTAAGCGATAATTCGCGGCGTAGGCTGCTGTCCGTAGCTTCCCCCATCGCCCTGATTATCATTTGGGAAATGTTGGTGAGAGTACACCTTTTAGACTCCCGGTTTTTCCCTGCTCCCTCTGCGGTTGCGGTTTCTTTCTACCATATGGTGGCTTCAGGAACGTTATTTAGTGACCTTTGGGTCAGTATGATCCGTATAATGGGCGGTTTCTTGCTGGGAGCAGTCCCCGGGCTGCTTATCGGACTGACTATGGGCTTATTCCCCTTGGTCAGGGCTGCCCTGGAACCAATGGTAGCCGCAACCTATCCTATCCCAAAACTTGCTCTTATGCCGTTAATTATGTTAATTTTTGGCCTTGGGGAATTAGAGAAGATGGTGGTTATAGCTTTAGGTGCATTCTTCCTGGTTTTGATCAATACAGTAGCAGGAGTTGTTAACCTGGACAAGATTTACCTGGATGTGGCGAAGAACTATGGCGCTACCCGCAAGGATTATTATCTGACAGTTGCCCTGCCTGGTGCGCTGCCGATGATTTTTACCGGCATGAAGCTGGCCATGGGGATGGCCCTGCTGCTCATCGTCGCTGCCGAGATGATGGGAGCAACTGCAGGGATTGGTTACCGGATCTGGGAGTCTTACGCAATCTTCGACATTCCGGAAATGTTTGTTTCTTTTGTGGTCATGTCCATCCTGGGCTTCCTGTTCACCATTGGCCTGGATGAAATAGAACAGTGGGTAGTGCCCTGGAAACAGAATTAGGGACTGGAGGGAAAAGACATGGCAGTAATTAAGGCCGTCAATAAAGGTGAAGTCCACCATATCAAAGATAAGCTGCCCACAGATAAAATCAAGATCAACGGATTGGGCAAGCAGTTTAAGACCCGCCGTAATGTAGTTACCGGCTTCCAGGATGTTAATCTCAGTATTAAAGATGGAGAGTTCTGGTGTTTTGTCGGGCCGAGCGGCTGTGGAAAAACTTCTCTGTTACGGGTACTGGCCGGGCTGGAGAAACCGACTTCCGGGGGCCTGGAGATTCTGCACAGTGATGCCACTAAACCTTTGAACTCCATGGTGTTCCAGGAGCATGCCATTTTTCCCTGGATGACTGTGCGCAATAATATTGCTTATGGTTTAAATATGCGCAAGGTCCCTGCGCACATCCGGGACCCTATTGTCGATGAGTATCTCCGGAAGATTGGGATGACTAAGTTTGCCAATGCCTATCCCCACCAGCTTTCCGGAGGTATGAAGCAAAGGGTAAGCATTGCCCGGGCCTTTGCCAATGACCCGGAAATCCTGTTCATGGATGAACCCTTTGCGGCTTTGGATGAACAGAACAGGATTCTGCTCCAGCAGGAACTGCTCAAAATCTGGGAAGCAAACCGGAAGACAGTGGCTTTTATTACTCATAGTATTGATGAGGCGATTTTCCTGGCCGATAAAATAATGCTGATGACTGCCCACCCCGGAACGGTAAAAAGTATCTTTACAGTGGACCTGCCCAGGCCGAGAAATGTAGAAAGCATCAGAACCAACCCCAAGTTCCATGAACTGTTCACCAAGATCTGGCTGGAACTGAAGGAGGAAGTAGATAAAGTCAAACGGGAAGAAGGATTGGAGAATTAGTGTAGTTTGCTGTCCCTTATATGCTTGTGAGTTGAGGTTTGTTAGGCCGGTGTGGTTTAATCGGTTTGACAGCCTTTTTTATTTTCAACTTGGTTTTTGTTTTTGATTGGAGTCTGCTATAATAGGTGTATCCTGGGTATGGGAGTGGATGGGATGAAACAACTGGTCAAGGTTTCCTTTCATAACCTGGGGTGGCGGAGTTGGATCGAATGTAGCCTCTGTGCACTCTGCCCGAAATCCGACGGAAAGGGTTGCTGCAGCTATAATCCCCTTTTTATGCCGGTGGATCTGGGGTATATTCAGCGGCATAAGCCGGGATTGCTTAAGGAGATATTCCGGTTGCAGCCCCTGACTGTGCTGGATAGTTGTGTGATTGTAGATAGCTGCAGGGATGCTGATGGTTCCTTGCGGTGCCAGTTTCATTCCCGCCAGAGCGGTTGTACGCTGATTCCCGAGCTCAGGGAGTTTATTTGCCGGAAGTATGTATGCAGCGGGATGCGGCTCTGGGAACAGGCAGGAGTGGAAAGGTGGAAGGAATTCTTTGAAGAGCTGGAAAACCGGGAGGCACTGCTGAATAAGGCTATTGAGACGGAACTCAGGGCAGGCGGGGCCTGGCTGAACAAGAACCGGGAGCGCTTTTTTGGAGTTCTAGGCCTAGCCTATGCT
>JAJZTU010000029.1 GCA_021848765.1 Bacillota bacterium | reverse complement strand
CTACCCGATTGATAATCTCCTTATCTTGCTCCATAATCATTTTCATCAATTCCATTCGATTGATGAAATCTGAAAAATTACGGGCCTCCAGCAACACCTCCAGGTAAGCCACCTGACCGTTTTCGTAATAGAACCTTACCCGCTGGTTTAAGGTTTCATTACTCTTTTCCAGTTTCTCTGCGGCCTGCTCCAGTAATGCTTCGGTTTCTGCCAACTGCTTTTTGTTGGCGGCGATACGTCCATTCAAATCTGCAATTTCATTGCGTTTGTCATTGATGGTGGCATTTAATGCGGATATCTTTTGGGTAATATCCCTTACTTCACCCTTTTGTTCGGTAATTCTTTGCTGGGTCTGGCTTTGCTTTTGCCTTACCTGTTTGAGCTTATCATTAAGCCCTGTGGACTCCGCCACCGAGGACAAAGTAAAAACCGATAGGCTGATGAGTAGTCCATAGGTGATCCATCTTTTAGTCGGTCGGAAGGTCAATTTAATCCCCCTAGTAGTTGTCTATATTACTTTTTATTGCTAATTTCTACAATAAATGTTTTATTCCTGCGAAGCCTTCATCACTTAATGAAAGGGCCACTCCTAATTTATTTGCCGTGTAAGCCAATCATAAACCGTACACCCACGGCCTCAAAATCCTGATTAAACACTACGACGTGCTTTTCATCATAGCGACAAAAAAACGGAGCAATTTTGTTGATGGGACAGCCTATAAGTGAAAATATGGAATCATTATCAGGATTGCATTGTACCTTTAGAATTTCCTAAATAACAACCACATACTGGACAATGGGTAGGAATTGTGCCTCCCAAAACCAAACACCTTCTTTCATCTAGACTCTGTGGCCAATAGCTGCACTCTGCGTGTATAAGCTAGATTAGAACGTTAATTAGACATACTTCTCCATCTTAATGAATTTATAATGATATTGAACTTCGAATATTACAGTAATGTTACAACTTTTTAACATTTTTGTAACAATCCAAGTGGCACAGAGGAAGAATTCGGTTTATACGCCATATAGCGCCGATGAAAAAAGGATGGTAACTAAAATAAGCTCCCGCTGGGGAGCTTATGCTATAGTCTATTTATCTAGCAACCAAAGGTTCTGCGGGGTTAAATCGCATTACCCGCATGGCATTTAGAATAGCCACTAAGGCTACACCCACATCGGCAAAGACCGCCTCCCACATGGTGGCCACACCAAAGGCACCCAGCACTAAGAAGATTCCCTTCACCAGCATGGCCATGATGATGTTCTGCCAGACAATACCCCGGGTGCGACGGGCGATTTTGATGGCCGTAGCCAGCTTGGAGGGTTCGTCTGTCATCAGCACCACATCCGCCGCCTCGATGGCGGCGTCTGAACCCAGGCCCCCCATCGCCACACCGATGTCCGCCCGGGCTAAAACCGGTGCATCGTTAATACCATCCCCCACAAACATTAGACTTTCTTTCGGTCCCTTTTCCCGGTTGAGCTTTTCAACCTGCTCTACCTTATGATCTGGCAAGAGTTCCGCCCGCACTTCATCCAAGCCGAGGGATTTACCAACGGCTTGGCCCACGGCCTGGTTATCGCCGGTGAGCATCACCAGTTTTCTTACACCCAGTTCTTTTAGCTGCTGCATAGCCCTGGGGGAATCCTCTTTGATTTCATCGGAAATGACGATGTAGCCGGCATATTTCTTATTCACAGCCAGATGCACAACGGTTCCCACAATTTGCTCCTGGGAATATTCAACGCCTTCCTTTTTCATCAATTTGATATTGCCCGCCAGGATTTCCTCCCCGCCCACTTTTACCTTAATGCCGTGGCCGCTGATTTCTTCATAGGTCTCTATTTTTTCCGTGGCTACCTTTTGCCCATAGGCCTCTATGATCGATTTAGCAATGGGGTGGTTGGAATGAACTTCTGCAAAGGAGGCGTATTCCAATAACTTGTCTTTACTAAAATCTCCAGCCGGGACAAGGGAGGTAACTTTAAACACGCCTTTGGTCAGAGTGCCAGTCTTGTCGAACACGGCAATCTTAACATTGTTCAAGGCCTCCAGGTAATTGCCACCCTTTACCAGCACCCCGTTGCGGGAGGCTCCGCCGATACCACCGAAAAAGCCCAGAGGAATCGAGATCACCAGTGCACAGGGGCAGGATATTACCAACACCACTAAAGCACGGTATATCCATTGGCTAAAGGTGGCCCCGGGAATAAAAAGCGGCGGTAAAAGGGCAATCCCCAGAGCTCCAAAGACCACCACCGGCGTGTAATAGCGGGCAAACTTGGTGATAAAATTCTCTGTGGGTGCCTTTTTGCCCGCTGCATTTTCCACCAGATCCAGTATTTTAGAAACGGTGGATTCTGCAAATTTCTTAGTCACTTCGATGGATAACACACCGCTCTTATTGATGAAACCAGCCAATACATCGCCGCCTGGCACGGCCTCCCTGGGCACTGATTCCCCTGTCATGGCGGAGGTATCCACCATCGAAGTGCCCTCCACCACCTTACCGTCTAAGGGCACCTTTTCTCCCGGCTTCACCACGATGATGTCCCCGATATTGACACTTTCCGGGCTGACCTGCTTGGTTTCGTTACCCACTTTCAGGTTAGCAAAGTCAGGTCGGATATCCATCAGGGCTGCAATGGATTTACGGGAGCGATTCACCGCATAGTCCTGAAACAATTCCCCCACCTGGTAAAAAAGCATCACCGCCACCGCCTCGGGGAACTGCCGAATGGCGAAGGCCCCCAGGGTGGCGATACTCATTAAAAAATTCTCGTCAAAGACTTGCCCCCGCGAAATATTTCGCACACTTTTGAGCAGTACCTCGCCCCCCACCAATAGATAGCTGATCCCATAGAGTACAGCCTCTGTGGTAAATGAGAATGTAAAGACAATGGCTACGGCAAAAAGGAGCGCTCCCACAGCCAGACGGATGGTTTCCATTTTTTCTCCGTGTTTTTCTTCTTCCCTGGCTAGAACCTTCTTCTCTTCGCCCGCTGGCCGAACCTCAACATCAGGCTCAATTCGCTTAATTCTTTCCTGAATGTGACTAAGAATATCGGCATTGTTACTGCCAGAAGAAACTTCCACTAGGAGCTTCTTAGCCGGGAAGTTTACCATTGCACTTTTAACCCCCGAAATGTTCTGTACCTGTCTCTCGATTTTGGCAGCACAATTGGCACAATCGAGCCCCATTAATAAAAAAGCTTTCTTCTGCGTAAAATCAACCTTTTTCTCAGAGACCGTCACATCAGGCTCTAACTTCCTGATGATGTCCCTCACTTCCTGGATGACCTGCTCCAGCTCCTCTACCCGCTCCGTTTCCAGAGACAGCTTTTTAGTGGCAAAGTTCACAGAAACCTCTGTCACCCCGGCCAGGGCTTTAATCTGCTCCTCTATCTTACTGGCACAACTGGCACAATTAAGCCCTTCTAATATCAATTCCTTTCTTCCTGTTACCATACTGCAACCACCCCATATCATTTGGCATTTGCTTTATTATGGCACTCTATTCTAAAGACAATCCCAGAAATAGCAACGAGAAGCCTCCCCAAAAAGAAAAGACGGAGAAAATCTCCGCCTTTAAGATCTTACTAAAAACCTTTATTCTGCTTATCATCATGCTGATAATGTGCTAGGGCTGTTTCGATGATGATTTTTACACAGTGATCATGAATGGAGTAAAAGACCATCTTCCCTTGCTTGCGTTGCTTGGCTAACCCCACATTCTTCAAATACCGTAAATGATGAGAGGCCGCCGCCACCGTTGAACCGATAATGGATGCCACATCACAAACACAAAGCTCGTCACGGGATAGGGCATAGATAATCTTCATTCTGGTGTCATCGGCCAATGCCTTGAAAATTTCCGCCAATCCCTCGGTGGCTTTGACTTCTGTTTTTAATCGTTCGACCTTCTCTTCATTAAAGCAAAAAGTTTCACAGGTATCCGCCTGCTTTTCTTGAGCCACAGGATCACCTCCGGGTAGATAACCGACCTTCGATTATAGAAACGTTCACTTTATCATTATAATATTCCCATTGTTCCCTGGACAAGAATTTATTATCTCCTGGTACCCCTCTAAAAATCGGAGCGAACCTACGAATAGCTTGCTAAGACCGAAGGAGTGAGCCAATGGAGGAAGAAGATTTAAGGGTAGCGATCCTCATAACTGCAATCTTTGCATTTGTTATGGGCTTACAAATCGTGAGAATTTTTTTCACGAGTTAAGAAAACCGGTAGTGCCTCCCATTGAAAAGTCCGCATTCCTTTCACAGAATGCGGACTTTTTTATCTGCTGGCAGCTATACACTGACACTGGCCAGGTTGGATTGGTTGGGCTTAACCTTTGTCTCTGTGTAGGGGTCAGCCACCTTCATTAACCGCATACCGTTAGCAATGACAAGTAACGCTGCCCCGGTATCCGCAAAGACCGCCATCCATAGGTTGGCCATGCCCAGGAAAGTTGCTACTAGGAAGACCCCCTTTACCACCAGGGAGAAGCCGATATTCTGCTTAATCACCCCCAGTGCCTTACGGCTTAGGTGCATGGCATAGGGTAGCTTGGTCAGATCGTCTGCCATCAGGGCAATGTCTGCGGTTTCCAGGGCGGTGTCTGTACCGGCACCACCCATCGCAATCCCCACGGTGGCGGCGGCCAGGGCCGGGGCATCGTTTACACCATCGCCCACCATTGCTGCCTTGCCATATTGATGTTGTAACTGCTGAATGGCGTAAAGTTTACTTTCCGGCAGCAGTTCTGCCCGGTAATCATCAATGCCTAATTCTTCGGCAATGACTTTGGCTGTGCCGGCGTTATCCCCGGTTAGCATCACCAGCTTGGTAATACCTGCCCGGTGCAATGCTGCCACCGCAGCCCGACTGCTTTCTCTGATTTTATCCGCCACCGCAATGAGACCCAGAACCTCCTTACTGCTACTCACAAGCATCACCGTCTGGCCACGATCCTGCAAAGCGGTGAGTTCTTCCTGCAGATGCCCCAGGGGGATATTTAACTCTGCCAACAAGCGTCTGTTGCCGATGTAGTATGGTTCACCATTTATTTGTAACCCAGCCCCTTTGCCGGTAAAGGATTGAAAATCGGTGCCCTCCGGGATCTGAATATTCCGTTCCCTGGCATATTTGAGAATCGCCTCTGCCAGGGGGTGCTGGGAACGGGTTTCAATGGCAGCCGCAATCTCCAGCACCTGTTCTAAGGGAACATCCGCAGTAGGAATGACCGAGTTTACTTCCGGCTTACCTGCGGTCAGGGTACCGGTCTTGTCAAAGGCAATCACTTTAAGGGCACCTGCTTCTTCCAGATAAGCGCCGCCTTTAATCAATACCCCTCTCTTAGCGGCACTGCCAATGGCAGCCACGATGGACACTGGGGTAGAAATCACCAGGGCACAGGGGCAGGAAACAACTAAGAGGATCAAGGCTCGCTCAAACCAGGGCTGAAAGGGCTGCCCAAAGAACAGCCAGGGAAGCACCGCAACCAGTACAGCGGCTATGATTACCGCCGGTGTGTAGTATTTGGCAAAGACATCCACAAACTGCTGGGACGGTGCCTTCTGGGCCTGGGCCTCTTCCACCAGTTGAATGATTTTGGCCAGGGTGGTGTCTTCCACCAACTTGGTAACTTTCATTTCAATGGCCCCTTGACCATTGATGGTCCCGGCGTATACCTCCTGACCAACGGTTTTCTCCACCGGCATGGACTCACCGGTAATGGGGGCCTGGTTCACATCGGTCCGCCCCACCACCACTTCACCGTCCATTGGGATACGTTCACCGGGCTTGACGATGATAAGATCACCCACCACCAGTTCCTCCACCGGCAGGCGTAGCTCTTGGCCAGCACGCCGTACCAGGGCCTCTTTGGGCGAGAGATCCATCAGGGCTCGAATGGAGTTACGGGTTTTATCCATTGTATAGGCTTGCAGGGTATTGCCCAGGGCAAAAAGGAACACCACCGTGGCTCCTTCGGCCCATTCTCCGATGGCCGCCGCTCCGATCACCGCCACCGCCATCAGGAAATTCATATCCAGCGACAAGGACTTGAGGGAATACCAACCGCTTTTGGCTGTGTAAAACCCGCCGCTCAGTATCGCAGCAAGATATACTGAGGTTACTAGATATTCGGGCAAATTCAAATAGGAAAGAACAAAACCAGCCGCCACTAGGATACCGGAAATGGCTGTAAGCAGGAGCTTGCTATCTCCGAAGAAATTCCTTTGCGGCTGCTTTCTTTCTTCATTCGCTAACTGACCTTGATAACCCGCTGCTTCAATGGCCTTTAAAATACTTTCCACCGAGGCGGAGTGCTTTACGGTCAGTTTCCCTGCCCCAAAGTTAATTTTTGCTTCGGCCACACCGGGTAAGGCAAGTAGCTTTTTCTCCAGCTTGGCGGCACAATCGGCACAATCCATGCCACTGACACGAAAGACCGTGGCTTTTGGTTGGCTATCTAACTCAGCCTGGTAACCCGCTGCCTTTACGGTATCCAGGATTACCGCTAGGTCAACGGAATGGCTGACGGTCATTTTCGCTGCTCCAAAGTTAACCCTGACCTCAGCCACTCCGGGCAGGGCCTGTACCCTTTTCTCCAGCTTCGCTGCACAATCGGCACAGTCCAACCCCCTTAAGCGGAACTGGCTTTTCTGTAACTGGTTAGCCAGTGAGGTTATTTGAGGAACCTGGGCTAATTCAAAAGATTGCTTTGATAGGGCAGAGGTGTAGTTAATTTTGCCCAATGTGAAACCAGGTAAAGCATTGCTCCTTTTACCGGGAACCAAGCCCGGGGTGTCCGCAAGCTTTGCAACCGTCGAATCACCGCAGCAACTGCTACCACAGTCACAGCCTCCGTGGGCTGTTTGGTCATCGGTATGGGGATGTTGATAGGAATGATCACAGGCTTTTTTCACAATAATCCCTCCTGCAAATAAAACATTCAAACAATCACTTTAATATTAAAATATCATAGACTGCATCCTTTGTCACCTGTATTTTTTATCGTACTAATTTTTTTAATCCCTACCCCCACAAAATCCCCCTAAGCCAACGAATAGCCTGTCAGAAAGAGAGATGCGGGCCCGTCTCTCTAGGAAATAGGTAAGAAAAAATATGCAGGAGGTCATCATGAAAAAAATATCTACCAAGATGAAAATGGCAGCAGCCGTAACCGTTCTAGCTTTAAGTATTCCTGTGGCCAGCATGGCTTTTGCCTCCACCACAGAACATCAGGGAACCACCAGCACAGCCAAAACGGCCCATTATGTCAATGGGGTACACAATGCCAGCTATCACACCACCGTGACGAAAACCCAGCCAGCTACCCAGACAACAACCCAGAAAACCACTGCCACCAAACAGGTGCAACAAACCAATGCAACGACTACTAGCACCACCAGCACCCACCCCGGTCACACCGGTATGAATGACGGGTACCATAATAGCACCCAGGTAAAAGCCACTGGCCAATCAGCGGCCACCAATACCACCCCGGGCTACCACCAGGGACACACCGGCATGAACGATGGCTATCATAATAACACCACCAATAGCAACCAGGGCTACCATAACGGTCACACTGGTATGAACGATGGTTATCATAACCAAAGCGGCTCTCACAATGGCAACATGGGTGGCGAACACAGTGGCCACAACAAAGGTGGCCACGAATAGGTACAATTTAAGCAACGATTGCTGAGGGTAGTTAGCGTACCCTCAGCGGCTAAAGCCCGTATCACGAAAAAGTGGTACGGGCTTGTTGTTTTTTCAAAATAGAAAGGCACCCGAAAACAGATCCCTTCGGGTGCCCTAAGTAGCTAGCTACATACCTTTATTTCTTTTGTTACGGTTTTAAAAGCTATTGCTTTCCGGAACTTGGTACAAGGTTACCAACAAGACCCGTAAAAACCGCCGCCCATCATGCCAGGACCCATCCCAGAGAAGCCATTACCCATCATCCCATGATGACCCATGCCGTAGTAGCCATTGCCCATCATAGGACCAAAGCCGTTCTTCTGAGCATAGTCCTTCATGCTGTTGATTTGTTGCTTCATAGCATTGGCCTGCTCCTCAGAGATATAGCCATTCTTAAGAGCCTGATCCACCTGAGACAAACGCCATTCAAACATCTGATTGTAATAGTCTTGATTGGCATTTTTCTGAACATCGGTGCTGGCCGCAAAGGCCCCAGGCACCACCATCGCCATCATGGCCAGGGCCACCAGGCCCAATACTAAAAACTTTGCCTTTTTCACTAACCTTCCTCCTTACCTAACAATTAGGTGTGATCACATCCTTAAGCTTTACTATAACAGCATAATTTGACAAGAATGTCACAGCATTTTAAACTTTTCGTAACATTTTCCAGGTTTTCCTTACCTGGTGCAAAATCTGGGTATGTTACAAAAAGTTTATGTTGCTGTGACATTGCTGTTAAATAAGGGGCTTATACTGGGAACATCGATCCAATCGCCAAGCAGGAATAAGTGGGGGGTATTTTTATGCAATACACTAGAAACAGCTACTCACAGCTATATCTTCGTATGATTCGTTCTCGTATGATTCTTGATCAGTTAGTCCATGAATTTGGCTTCAATCACCCCAAAGTGATCAGTTACAGCCAGAAAATGGACCAGCTAGTGACCGAATTACAGAAGAAAAAAACCTTTGTTCCCCTGTCCAAACAATCTACCAGCACCTGCTAGCAAGCTCATAGAAGAGTTAAAGCACCCAGAAAACCTGGTTCTGACGGGTGCTTTAACTCTTTTCTTTGGTGGTTAAAGGATTTCCTTGCACAAATTACTAGCCACCAACGGCTGGATTTGTGACGTTCCTGTAACATTGCACCTATATAATAGGGCTGGTTAAGAATCGTAAAAAATAACTGGCTACCCCCTGAAAGCTACACCGGCCTTCCGAATAACCTGACAAGTGGAGTGATTACCTTGAGGGATCAACCAATAGAAGAGCTCTTACTCCTGGCACAAAAAGGAGATCTCCGCTCCCGTGAGACCATCATTGAAGAAAATCGGGATTTCATTGCCAGGGTGAGTTCAAAAATCTGTAATCGTTATCTCACCTGGAATAATGATGATGAGCTGAGCATTGCTCTCATCGCCTTTAATGAAGCCATTGACGGCTACGATCCCCGTGAAGGGATGGCTTTCCCTACCTTCGCCCGACGGGTTATCCATCACCGGCTGGTGGATTACTTTCGCAAGGAAGCAAAGCATCGGCACATTCCCTTGTTAACCGAAGAGGCTGACGAGGAATTTAGCACCTATGATGTCGAATACGCCTATCAGCAGTATCACGAGCAGCAGCAGCAGGAGAATTTTGAGGCGGTGATGGAACATTACATTGCCGAATTGACCCATTATGGCGTAACCCTGGACGATTTGGTAAAGGTGTCTCCTAAGCACCGGGACAGCAAGGAAACCCTGGTAAGGGTCGCCCGTGCCCTTAGTGGTGAAAGGGCGCTGCTGGAAACCCTTACTAAACAAAAGCTGTTGCCCATCAAAGAATTGGAGTTACTCACTGGCGTGAAGCGTAAAGTCTTGGAGCGGGGCAGGAAATATCTAATTGCCTTAACCTTAATCTTTTCCAATCCCAGTTTTTATGCCTTAAAAAGTTTTACCGACATCCCTGACTAAAGTAATGAGAAGGTGTGTGTAATGAGTCAAGTCAAAGGTGTTGTCATGCGAGTGAGTGGTAAAAAAACGGTTGTTTACACCCAGGAAGGGGATTTTTTAGAAATCCCTACTCCTCAGGGGATTCCCAGGGTGGGCCAAACGATCAAGGTCCGTAGAAAGTCCTCGCCCTTCACCTTCAAACAGCTTTATCGCTATGCTACCGTAGCTGCCATTTTGGTATTGGTATTGGCTCTGGGCCTTCTTAATCCGCTACTGGGCCCCAATGTTGCGGTGGCCAGCGTAGCACTGGATATCAATTCGGGTTTGGAATTGTACGTGGACAAGGACTCTAAGATCGTTGAGGTAAAGGGTGCCAGCGGTCCCTTAAAGGAAGTTGTAGAAAAGCTGCCGCTGCAGAATGCAAATCTCTATCAGGCAGTGAACCTCATCTTAAAAGAGGCCCGGGCAGAAAATGTCTTACTGGAAGATAACAATTTTGTGCTGGCCAGTGTGATTCCCATTGATGCTCAAGGAAAAAAGGCCATCGACGAAAACAAGCTGCGCAACACCATTCGGGAAGCAATGGTCAGTAAAAATATCTCCGGTGTAGTGATGGTAGGGAATACCGATCAAGACACCAAGCGTAAGGCAGAACAAATGGGCCTTAACGTGAACCGTTACCTGGTCTACGAGCACTGCCAGCAGGATGGTGTGCAAATTCATGCGGATGAATTACGCCAGGGAGACCTCCAGCAGGTGTTGGCCAATAAAAAGGTATCTCTCCCCACTCTGTTTCCCGGGGATTACTTCGAGGTAAAGCACGGGGACCATGCGGGGTCAACCAGCACGAAGGGTATCACCCCACAGGCTTCTGAACATATGCCAGCCGCTCCATCCAGTGCCCCTCAGAACCAGTCAGCCCCAGACTCTGAGCATAAGGTTACGAAACAAGGTACCAGCCACAATAGTTCATCCAGCTCTTCCGGTGAAACGCCCCAGATGCAACAACACCAAAGCAGTGGATCATCTGAGCACAAAACTGCACCAGTCACCGTTCCCACCGCCGCTCCGGCCCAAGCACACAGTGCAGATGAGCCAGCGGGTATGTCCCACGAGGTGCAGAATAACCATGATTGAACAAAAAAAGTAGACTCCCTTCGATGAGAGTCTACTTTTTTTGTACTTTCTATTCCTCTTCCACTTCCTGGTTCAGGGGCAGGTAAACGGTAAAAACGGCTCCTTTGCCTAACTCACTTGCTACCTCCACCCGTCCCTGGTGCACTTCCACAATCTTTTTCACAATGGCCAAACCCAAACCAGCACCGGCACCATGTCGGGAGCGGGATTTATCCGTCTTATAAAAGCGCTCCCAGATATTTTCTAAGTCCTCCGGGGGAATTCCCGGGCCGGTATCCTTTACTGCCAGCAAGGCCCAGCCAGCTTGTTCACCTAATTCAACAGTAACTGTTCCTCCGGGGTTTGAGTGTTTAATGGCATTGTCCAGCAAGTTGGTTAGCACTTGTTTCAGGCGGTCAATATTGCCTAAGACGGTGATGCCCTGGGCAGGTAGGCTGGTTACAATCTCGATATCCCTTACCACAGCAATTTGCTTCATTCGCTCGGCTGTAATGTGAATCAGCTTATTTAACACCACATATTCCATCTCATCCACAATACCAGCTTCCATTGATTTTAGTTTTAAAATATCATTCACCAAATCCCTGAGCCTGCCCGATTCATCCACGATATTTCTCAGGTAGAATTTCTCCTGCTCCCGGGATTTCACCATGTCATCGTGTAGTGCCTCGGCAAAGCCCTGGATAACGGTCAGAGGGGTCCGCAATTCGTGGGAAACGTCCGAGAGCAGTTCTTGTCTCAAACGGTCTAGTCTTTCAATGGCTTCAATCTTTTCCTTTAGTTCTGCGGACATCCGGTTTAAGGAATGGGCCAACCGCCCCACCTCGTCATTGGAGTCCACCGCCAACTGTTTCCCAAAATCCCCTTCTGCAATGGCTTTGGCGGCCTTGTCCATTTCAATTAAGGGGTGGATAAACTTACGAAAAATAAACATGCTGAGGAAGGTGGTCATGATAATTCCCAACAGCCCCGCCAAGATAGCGATGCCGGACATTTTATTTATTTGCTGTTTCAGTGAGGATAGGGGGCTATAGATAATCACTGCCCCAGAGATTTTTCCCTCTTTTTTTAGAGGAACTGCAGCCAGAAAGACATCCTCTGTCACACCGCTGACCCGCCCGGAAAAGACCGTATTACTGCCGGTAAAAACCTGATTTAAAAGGCTTTGCTCTAAATTGATTTGTTCCTTGTGCCGTCCAGGGGCTGGCTGGTGGTACAGGTATTTCCCCTTTAAATCAGTAATGATGATACTGGCCCCCAGAAAGCGAGTGTGAAGCAGCAGCCTTTCATTGATAACCTCATAGGGTGCAGCTTTACCAAAATAGGTGACAATTTCCTCTGCTTCATAGATATAAAACCGGGCTTGTTGGTCATAGAAGAAAGACTTAATTTGCTGAGCTTGAACGACCAAAGAAAAGGTAAAAACAACCAATAATAGGGACACGATGGCCAGCCAAAGCTTGGTGCCCAAACTGTTTTTTAGTGACCACTTAGTTCGAATTTGTACCCCACTCCCCTAATGGTTTTAATGAATTCATCATTCCTGGCTGGATTTTCCAGCTTGGAGCGTACCCGGTTAATATGGGTATCCACCGTGCGAGAATCCCCACAATAGTCAAAGCCCCAGACCATTTCCAAGAGTTGATCCCGGCTAAAAATGCGACCGGGGTTCTTGGCCAGGGTTGCCAGCAGGTCAAATTCCTTTGAGGTCAGATTGACGCTTTCGCCATTTACTTCTAATTCTCGGGTTAATAAATTAATCTTCAGACCTGGGTAAGACAGGGTATGGGTATGGTCGGAATCCTTGTTGCCTTCGGTTCTTCTGAGCACCGCCTTTACCCGGGCCACCAATTCTCTGGTGCTAAAGGGTTTTACAATATAATCATCGGACCCTAGATCCAGCCCTAAGACCCGGTCGTTTTCTTCTCCTTTGGCCGTTAGCATGACAATGGGAATTTTCTTATCCCGTCGAAGCATTTTACAGACCGTCCAACCATCCAGCACGGGCATCATTAAATCCAACAATATCAGGTCAATGGGCTTGCTGTTGACGATATCCAACACCTGCTGGCCATTCTCAGCCTCACAAACAATAAACCCATCGGCTTCCAGATACAGCCGAACCAGTTCTCTAATTCGTTCCTCATCATCTGCAATTAATATGGTTTTCATCAGTTTCACCCACCTGTTCCTTATTCTATACCATTATTGGCTAGTATCTGTTCTTTGCAGTAAAAAAGCTTTGGCATTTCTTGTAACTCTCCCTTCTTAAAAAAAATTGCCCAAATGAATTGGGCGATTATTTAAAACGGAGGTGTTGCTTTCAGTATAGAGTGTGTTTGTTACACCAAAGTCACAGCTTTGTAACATTTTTGTGATTTTTCCCCTGTTTAAATTACAAAAAGTTTTCATTGCTGTGACAGGGGTGATACATTGATGCATTATGCTAATAACAGATTCAATGAGGCAATCCGAACAACTTGCTAGGAAGGAGGCTCGCCATGCCCAGGAGAAAAAAGGTTACTACCTGCAGAGGAATCATCTCCTCCCTTGATTTTCATATGGGTTTAGTAGAGGTAAAAAACGAATTAGGGAACCATCGTTTTACCATTTTGCCGGAAAATTTATCGGATACGGACGGCAACTTCATCGACCTTGATGAATTGCGACTGGGTGATTGCGTGTTAATTAGCGAAGTAGGTCATATCGTAAGCATGAAGGTATTAAAGGCTGTCTAATAAAATAGCTTATTCCCACAACTATCAATCATTTTTGATTATACATGCTAGATTACATAGGAGGCTAGAAAATGAAGAAGAAAAACATCTTACAAATTTATGATAAACGCCTGGCCATTGATTGGGATGATCAAAGCAACCAGAATATAGCCAGAATTTACAACTACCGTGGTATCGAAATTTCCGAACCCTTACACTTTACAAACTGCAAAGAGGGGTATAAAACCTTGCTGCGGTGGGTAAAAATAGTTGCTCACAGTAGCTTATCAACCAAATGTTCAGCAATGTAGCCTTAGAGCCTGGCACAGGGTGTGGAAAATCCGCACTCTGTGCTTCTTATTTAGCATAAGCATTTTTGCAAACTTAAAAAGCACCCGGATCAATGTGCCAAGTGCTTTCCTTTCGTTTGCTTCATTCTATTTTCCAGCCTCTTTACCAGTGACCAGACCTGTTTCCCCATCCTTCTTCCTTAGAGTACCACTCATAGTTGGGTTGGTAATCCGAAGGCACCGGGGCCACAGGGGCACAATCCGCACCTTTATAATGACCTGATTCTGGTTGAACCATCATCCCCTGCTCCCCCTTCGGCACTGGTTGTGGTGCAGCACCAGTCTCAGGGGTAGTCTGAACTGGCTGTGGGGTTTGACTGACCGGCACTGGTTGCTCCTTTGGTGCACTGGAGGGGCTTTCCTGTTTATTCGTTGTTGCAGCCCCTGTGTTCACTGGTGGTGCCTCCGCAGGGTTATTGTTTTGTTTGGCCGTTGGTATTTCTTCCGTTGTTTGCACCGTGCTTGGGGGCTGGTTTGTCTGATGCTCTTGATTCCCGTTGTCTGTGAAAAATCGAAATGGATTTGCCAAGCCATTGGTCAGGGGTAAAACCAGGGCTAGGCCCAGTAACACAGCCATGCCAGCGAGCATAATGTTTCTTTTAGACAACATCACATTTCTCTTCCCCTCCTGTTTTCATTCATTTTAGCCTATGAACATCACAGGAATGTTACAGGATTTTAACATTTTTGTAATAAACCAAATGGCAGGGACTTCCTCACTGGAGAAAGCCCCTGCCATATTTACTAATCAATTAATCTGCTAAAACCAAAGAAATGCTGGCCCCAGTATGGCCCGTATACATCGGCAATGGATACCCCTTTGCTGGATGCAGAACTGATAAACTTGCCGCCTCCCAGGTAAATGCCCGAGTGCGAGATGCTTGCCCCATCTTTAAAGGCCACCAAATCCCCAGGCCTTGCTTCTTGGGGGGTTATTTTTTTGCCGCTGTTAAACTGCTCTGCCGCCGTGCGGGGTGTGGTTAAGCCAAAATTCTTTAAGACATACTGAATATAACCAGAACAATCAAAGCCCTGGGGGGTTTGTCCGCCATAGCGGTAGGGTGAACCCATTAGAGTTTTGGCATATTCCAGAATAGTATCAATCCGCCCTGCACCCCGGGAAACATTGTTGACTGGTTGTCTAACCTCACCCTTAATCAGCAAGGATTGCCCTGGAAAAATCGCATCGGACTTCAGACTATTTTGCCTCTGCAGTTCCGCTACGGTTGTACCATAGCTTTTGGCGATAACCCAGAGGGAATCTCCCTTCTTAACAGTGTGGTATGTATCGGCAAAAGCCGCCGTGGGCAAAGTAACCAAAATCCCACTTAATAGAATGGTACACAGTAAGTTTTTTGCCTTTTTCATGCTGCCTCTCTTTCTACGCCTACGAGGTTAGCTGACGGGTTAGGGCCGAAAGTTAGCCCCTTGCTTTTGCAATTCACCCCAATTATTGTTTTCCCCCGTTTCCCACCACTGGAAATTAAGCGTTTCTATTTTCAGATAACCCTAATGGCACCTCCTTCCTGTTTTTCCATAAAGTTATTCGTAAGTAATAGGTCGTTTTTAGTAGGTACTAGAAAAATTTTGTAGAAATAAAAACACTAATGCTTGAGGCTAAACGATTAAATCTTTCCACAAAAAAACCTGCACCACCCTAAAGTGATACAGGTCTCTTAAAAAATTGATTCTACATTGATCCAACTAGTTTATATTGGTGGGCCTTTCAGAGGCTTTTACTTGTAAATTAATAATTCCCCCCTGACGAAACAATTGAACCTCCACCTGTGTTCCTACTTTCTTTTTTTGCATCGTCTTTATTAAGTCCTCGGGATTCTCTATCTTATTACCATCTATACTTAATACAATATCCCCTTCTTTAACCCCGGCCTTATCGGCTGGACCGCCTGGTACCACCCCGTAGATTAAAGCCCCCTCGCTAGCTTGGTAGCCTAGATAGTTTGCAATATCTGGAGTAACTGGTTGAATTTGCACCCCTAGCCAAGGACGTTTTACTGTACCTTGTTGAATTAACTCTTCCAAAACTTCCTTGACCGTGCTACTTGGTATGGCAAAGCCAATGCCCTGTGCCTGAGCGTTAATAGCTGTGTTTATACCAATAACCTCACCATTTAGGTTTAATAAGGGTCCACCACTATTGCCAGGATTAATTGATGCATCGGTTTGCAATAGGTGGTCAAAGGTGCGGTTTTCTAATTCTATTGGTCGTTCCTTCGCACTAATCACCCCAATGGTAACTGTGTCCTCCAATCCAAAGGGGCTACCAATGGCAATAACCCAGTTGCCCACCCGAATTTTGTTCGAATCTCCCAGTGTAAGCGTTGGAAATTCTTTTCCTTCAATTTTTAATACAGCTAAATCTAGAGCAGCATCTGCCCCAACTAATTTGGCTTCATAGGGTTTGTTTTGACCCTTTACCAACACCGTAATGCTTTGGGCTCCATCAATAACGTGCTCATTGGTTAGGACGTATCCGTCTTTAGAAATAATAAACCCTGATCCTACACCGTTTTGATACTGAGATTGAGGGCGTACACCATGAAACTGTCGGAAAAAAGGATCGTTATTCAATGGGTTATCCCCTCCCACTTGAACTGTTGTATTTATTTTTACCACCGCTGAGCCAGCTTTCTCAACAATATTCGAGATGGTATCGGGTCCCACGCCGAGCTGTCCGGCATTTGCTACTCCCTCTTGCTGGCTTATCATGTCTTGTTTAGGTTTTAAATCTTGAACCAAATAAGATCCTGCGGTAAACAGAATGCCGGATAAAAAAGCTAGTATCATTGTATATAGCCCAATCTTTTTCCAATTAGCCATTGGTTTGCCTCCGTAATTTTAAAGTTTCTCCCCACCGTTATTATTAGCATTTTTATACTTACTGATAGTGAAAAAAGCCCAACGGTGTTGGGCTTTGGCAATGCTTATCGTATTAATTCTTCCTTGATCCGCTTATACTCCTCCGTTGTTATTTCGTTTTTTGCATATCTCACGTTCAAAATGCTTAAGGCATCGGACGATCCTGCTCCGGCTAATTTCCTTGAACCTAACTTATAGAGAAAATAAATAACCGCACCCATCAGTATCAGCGGAATAAGCATTTGTAAAATCATCACCACCCAACCAAACCAACCTAGATTACTTAAGTTTCCACCAAGCATGCCCATTCCATGATGGCCACCCCACATCATAATACAAATTCCCCCTTATTTTTATAATGTTCTCTCCCTTAGGAGTTGTTTCAAAAAAGCGCCCTGTTCGGGCTAAAGATATATGTTAAAGGCGGGCTTCTAACTCAAAGTATAATCTTCTAATGTTACAACCAAGTCACAAGTATTTAACATTTTTGTGATATTTGGCAAATTATTTCACCTTGATTCATCAAGTTGCAATTATCACAAAAAGTTTTCATTCCTGTAACATTCATGACAAATTGATTCGTTATTCTATAAGAAGATCAGTTGATCGATACGAAGGAGGTTTGAAGTTGCAGCAGCTATATTTTGGTGAAGCCCTGGATTCGATAAAAAAAGTTATCTTATCTGGGTTTACCCCTGGCCAAACACTGCGTAACAATTTTTCTGAGGCGATGATGGATTCCCGCAATTGCGTAGGTTTTAATAAGCTTTACAAACCAGCTGTCATGGTTTTGCAAGTACCTAGTAGCTCCAAACTAATCATGGAAACCGAATCTGGTTTTATGGTGGTGAAAAAATTCGCACCCATCAGTACAGAAATCATCTTGTGTAAGATCGATTTTCGATCGCCCCAATTTATAAAAATGGTGGAGCAAATTTCTCCAATAGCTCTAATTGAGATGGAAATCGGTAGACTAAGCAACATTTAGTGATGCATAATCTCATATCCACTTTGGCTTTGAATCCTAGAGTATGTTAGATAGATATTTGAATACCAAAAACAGTCTAGCATTGATTGATCTTTCATGAATTATGTAAGGAGTTATCCTATTTGGCAAATTTACTGAACCAACACAGGCCCTCCCATCGTATATGGGAACTGGATTTCTTTCGAAGTATAGCTATCTTACTAATGGTATTTTTTCATCTGATATATGACCTGCACTTTTTTTACAATATCCCCATTCATTATGAATCAGGTGTGGTTTATTATATCGGCAAGGCATCGGCCTCACTGTTCATCTTTCTGGCCGGCATTAGTTGTACCTTAAGTAAAAATAATACGAAAAGAGGTCTGCACCTCTTGCTGTGGGCCCTTGCTATCACGGTCACCACATCCATCGCTGTTCCGGGTTCCAACATTATTTTTGGTATTCTTCATCTCCTCGGGGTCAGTATATTACTATCAACCTTTTTCCAAAAATTAAAGGCATTTTTTTTAATACTCATTGGGTCTGGAATCATGATCATCGGTGTTAGCTTACCATCACTCACAGCACCCAATAACTGGCTGGCACCACTAGGACTTTTGTCAGCAGACTTCTATTCAGCCGACTATTACCCACTTTTCCCCTGGTTTGGTCTATTTCTTTGGGGGGTAGCCTTCGGCAGAATAAAGTATCGGGAAAGAATCAGTATTTTTCCCTGGGACCTAAGCCAAAGCTTTTGGCTTAAGCCAGGGCAACATTCACTGAGCATTTACTTGTTGCATCAGCCAGTGTTGCTACTTATCCTATACGTTGCCTTCAAGCTCACATGAATTGCAAAACATTCTATCAAAATAAATGAAATCGATAAGGAGCTGATCCTGCTTGTTTTCTAGGAAAACCGTACTTGCTCTTTTGCTTACAGTATCACTATTATCACTATGGGTAATCCCGAACGTAACACTAGACAAAGGGAATATTTACGTTCATTTTCTAAAAGCGTTAAATATCCCTATGTAATAAAAGGCCAATTTTCAAAAACGATTAGCATAAAAACAAGAAGCAGGCCGTGAGCTTGCTTCTTGTTTTTGATCTCTCTATCCGATTTATCTAGTAATTTACTTGAGGGAATTCGATTGTTTCCCGGCCCTAGTGTGTCGTAGGGCTAGATAGAGCAGTAGCACTGCCAAAGCTACTCCAACTGTAAGAATTTCTAAATAACTGCTCAAAAAACTTTTAGCTGCCGCTCCCAGGTAAAAAATAATCAATCCCTCAAGGAAAAAACGAGCGCTTCTGCTGAGCAGTGATGCAACAATAAATGTCCCTTTCTGAATACGAAACACTCCTGCACCGATGGTAAAGACCTTATAAGGTATCGGTGTAAAGCCTGCAATTGCCACAGCCCAACCACCGTAACGATGAAATAATGCCTCCATTTGTGACACTCGCTTAGAGGATACCCAGCGATCTAGTAGTGGGCGCCCCGTCGTAGCACCGATAAAATAACCCAAAATCCCACCCAACACAGAAGCTATAGATGTAATCAAAGCGTACCACAAAGCCAACTTCGGTGCATTGAGAGACATTGCCACAAGTAAAATATCAGGTGGTACTGGAAAAAAGGAGGATTCTGCAAAGGACATCAAAAATAATCCCACAGCACCATATATCTGAAAAAACTCTACAGAGTTCTGAAACAGCTGACTAAACACTAACACCTCCTTTGTAGCATTATTCTTTAATTAGCGATTATCTATGCGACGCTGCAACCCCACGGATAGAACATCAGTTTTAAAGTAAGGGTTATTCCCTCTGCCGACCACCACCTGACCCTGATACAGTTTTCTTATATCCTCCTGATTCAGTGGGCCGTGGTGGGGATTTTTCATATCCATCGGCATATTCTTGGTGCTGATGCCCAGGCCCTGGCAGTTTACCACTATAC